>JAIVHA010000098.1 GCA_020201295.1 Lysobacteraceae bacterium
CGGGCCACCGCCGCCGCATGGGGCATGGCCTGGGAATAGCGCCTGAGCGGTTCCACGCCGACGGCGTGGGCAAGTTGGTCGCCGTAGCTCGCCCAGCCGCTGCCCGCGCCGACCCATGCACCTGGCGTTACATCGGGGATTTCATCCGGATTACCAACACGCTCGTCCCCACGCAGGCATACCAGTCCATTGCCCCCGGTCTCGTAGACACCCCAGTACACCTGACGCATGCGGGCATCGAAGGCGCACAGCAGCTGCCGGGCCTGTTCCGTCTCGAACACCCACTGGGCCATGGCCGCCAGGCTGGAGACCGGCACCACGGGCAGGTCGGCGCCGAAGGCGATGCCCTGCACCACACCGGCGGCGATGCGCACGCCGGTGAAGGAACCGGGACCGCGGCCAAAGGCCAGGGCATCGAGCTGCCCCAGGCTCACTCCGGATTCGGCCAGCAGGGAATCCAGCATGGGCAGGATGAGCCGGGCATGCCCCTGAGGCGCCAGCTCGTAACGTTCGAGCACGGCATCGTCCTGCAACAGCGCGGCGGAACAAGCCTCGGTGGCCGTCTCGATGGCGAGGATGCGGGTCATTCGTGCGTTCCAACATCGGCTTCCGCTGTGAAGAATTCCACCACGTCCGCCAGCTCGCGGCTGCGGCGCATGGGCGGAAAACTCTTGAGAAAGACCTTGCCATAAGGCTTGCCGGTCAGGCGCGGATCGCACAGCACCAGTACACCGCGATCACGCACGTCGCGAATCAGGCGGCCAATGCCCTGCTTCAGGGTGATCACTGCTCGTGGCAATTGCTCCTCCATGAAGGGATTGCCGCCGCTGGCGCGCAGGGCATCGAGGCGTGCCTGCAGCAAGGGATCACCTGGCGAGGCGAAGGGCAGCTTGTCGATCACCACGCAGGACAGGGCTTCACCGCGCACATCCACACCTTCCCAGAAGCTGCTGGTGCCGAGCAGCACGGCATTGCCGAGCGTCCGAAAACGCTCCAGCAGCTCCGCACGCGGCGCCTCGCCCTGCTGCAGCAGTGGATAGTCGAGCGTGCCCTGCAACAGGCCGGCCGCCTCGCGCAGGGCGCGGTGACTGGTGAACAGCAGGAAGGCGCGGCCACGGCTGGCGGCCAGGACCGGGCGCACGGCCTCGATGACCGCCGCCGTGTAGGCGGGATCGTTGGGATCGGGCAGGCCCGTGGGGTGATACAGCAGGGCATTGCGGGCGTAGTCGAAGGGGCTGTCGAGGCGCAGGGTGCGCGGCTCCTCCAGGCCCATGCGGTGGGCGAAGTGGGCAAAGCTGTCGCCCACTGCCAGGGTGGCGGACGTGAATACCCAGGCGCTGGGCAGTTCCTGCATGCGTTGCTGGAAGGTGGTGGCGATCTCCAGCGGTGTGAGCTGCAGGCGGAAGGAATGACGGTGGGTTTCGAACCAGTGCACATGGCCTTCCGGCGGTTCGGTGGTGGTCTGCACCAGGCGCAGCAACAGCAATTGCGCGCGACGCCAGCAGGCGTCCAGGCCCTTGCCGCGCGGCGCGGCGATCTCCAGCCAGGCGGTCAGCGCCTGCAGGCTTTCCCGCAAGGCCTCGCAATGGGCGCGCAGTTGAGGATCGTCCCGCACCTCGGACCAGGCGGCACGTCGTTCCCGCTCGCCCAGCGCCAACCGCAGGTCTTTCACCTGCTTGTCGAGGAGCTGCGCGCAGTCGGGCAGTGACTGCATGTCGCCGGCCTCGCGCAAATGCTCGGCCAGGGTATCGCGACCCAGCTCCTCCAGTTGCCGGCTGCCCAGTCCGATGCCGAAGAACTGCGCGGCCGTTTCCGGCAGCTGATGGGCCTCATCGATGATGAAGGCATCGGCACCCGGCAGCAGGTCACCGAAGCCCTCTTCCTTCAGCGCCATGTCCGCCAGCAGCAGATGATGGTTGATGACCACCAGATCCGCCTCCTGTGCGGTGCGGCGCGCATTGACCACGTGGCAGCGCTGGTACTCGCCGCATTCCTGGCCCAGGCAGTTATCCGTGGTGGAGGTCACCCGCGGCCACAGGGGTGAATCCTCGGGGATGCCGCTGAGCTCGGCGATGTCTCCGCTGCGGGTACGAGCGGCCCAGGCGTGGATGTCCTCCAGCTGTGCCAGCTGCAGGCGGGAACGCAGCCGGCCCTCGGCCAGGGTCAGGTCGAGGCGATGCTTGCAGAGGTAGTTGGCGCGGCCCTTGAGCAGGGCGGTCTGTACCGATACCCCGAGGGCATCGCGCACCGTGGGGAGGTCGCGGTGATAGAGCTGGTCCTGCAGGTGACGGGTGCCCGTGGAAATGATGACTCGGCGGCCGGACAACAGCGCCGGCACCAGGTAGGCGAAGGTCTTGCCGGTGCCGGTACCCGCTTCCACCACCAGGATGGCGCGGTCTTCCAGCGCAGCGGCCACCGCCTCGGCCATGGCCTGCTGTTCGGCGCGCGGCGCGAAGCCGGGCACCTGGGTGGCCAGGGGTCCGTTGGCATCAAGCAGCTGCCGGAGGTTGGAGATGCCCTGCGCGGTGCCCTGGGCCTGGACCTCAGCCACCACCCTGGTTATCCCAGATCTCGTCCTCGACCGGGCCCTCGTCGCGGGCCCAGACCAGGCGGGCAATGGCCTTGAAGCGCGCCACCGACATGATGCCGCGCTTGGCGCGCTTGCTGCTGGCACCTTCGTCCAGGGCTTCGAGAATGGCGTCGCGTTCGGCCTCGTAGAGTTCCACCGGTTCGAAGGCGTCATCCATCAGCACCAGCACCACGCTGTCCCAGTCCTGGTCGAGCTTGAGCTGGCCGACGCGCTGGCCGGATTTGCGGTCATCGAAGATGGCGCGGCCCTTGATCTGTACCCGCCGACCCGCGCGCGCGCCCTTGCCGATGGCGTCATAGCCACCGGGGGCGTCCTTGCACAACTCCAGGTCGAGCAGGCGCGCGGCATCGTAGTTGGCCAGTTCGCCACTGACGCCCGGCAAGGGTTTTCCCGTGGTACGGCGGTATTCCACCGCCAGACGCCGGGCCTCGGACATCAATTTATCGATGGCGTAAAGTGACAAGTTCCCCAAGGCCTCTATGGCTGCCGACAGGCGGATCCTGCGGCATTGTACCGCAATCCCCCGGGGGCACCAGTTT
>JAIVHA010000005.1:0-7659 GCA_020201295.1 Lysobacteraceae bacterium
CACGTGGCCGTGGCTGGGCTCGATGGTGCCGATGTCGCGGGCGTCACGGCCCTGGGGCAGGGCCTGCCAGCGCGCCAGCAGCTCCGCGGCGGCCTCGGCCGCCACCACCGCCACCACCCGGCCCTCGCAGGCCAGGAACAGGGGATCGTAGCCCAGCATGTCGCATACCGATTGCACGGGGTCGCGCACCGGGATCCGTTCCTGTTCCAGGCGTACCCCCAGGCCGGTGGCGCGGGCGATTTCGTGGGCCACCGTGGCCAGGCCGCCACGGGTGGGGTCGCGCATGAAACGCAGGCCGGGCGCCGGCAGCAGGGCACGCGTCAGGGGCAGCACGCTGGCGGAGTCGGACTGCAGTTCGCCGCGCAGGCCGAACTGCTCCCGGGCCAGCATGACGGCGATGCCGTGGTCGCCCACCGGGCCGCTCACCAGCAGCCGGTCGCCGGGCTGGATGTGACGCAGGCCCAGGTCCACCCCGGGTGCGCGCAGTCCGATGCCGGTGGTAGCCAGATACAGGCCGCCGCCCTCGCCGCGCGGCAGCACCTTGGTGTCACCGGCCACCACCCGCACGTCGATCTCGCGCGCGGCCTCGGCCAGGGCGGCGATGATACGCTCCAGCCGCGCGGTCTCCAGTCCTTCCTCGATGAAGGCGTTGAGGGTCAGGCAGACGGGGATGGCGCCAGCCACCGCCAGGTCGTTGGTGGTGCCATGCACCGCCAGGGAACCGATATTGCCGCCGGGGAATTCCAGGGGCTGCACCGTGAAGCCGTCGGTGGTCATCAGGGGCGTGCCGGCGCCGAGCTGGATGGGCACGGCATCGGCCTGCACATCCAGCTCCGGGTTGCCGAGGTGGCGCGCGAACACCTCATCGATGAGCTCGCGCATGTAGCGACCGCCGTTGCCGTGGGCGAGGGTGATGTGGCTGTCCATATCAGGTCCTGTGTGGAGGTTGGGCGGCGCTTTCGATGATCTGGCCGAAGCTGATGGCGGCATCGTTCAGGGGCAGGGCTTCCGGAATGAAGACGCGAAAACCCGCGGCCTCGAGTGCGTCACGGCTGAGCCCTGCCAGCCGCGCGTTCTGGAACACCCCACCGCACAGGCCAATCTGCTGGAATTCATGTTGTTGCGCAAGGGCCAGGGCCTGTGCGCGGATGCCCTGGGCAAGACTGAGGTGCAGGTCCGCCGCCCGCTGCGCGACGCTACGGCGCGCGTCCAGCAGATGCGGCAGCAGCGGCGCCCAGTCCAGTTCCATCACACCCTCGTGTCGGCGCAGGGGCAGGGGAATTGCCTGACCCTCGGTCGCCATGGCCTCCAGCTGCATGGGGCCCTGGGCCTCGAAGCTGGCCTGCTGGGTGATGTCCAACAGACTGGCGGCGGCATCGAACAGCCGGCCCGCCGCACTGCTCCAGGGCGCCTGCACACCACGCTGCCAGGCCTGGTGGGCAAGGTCGGCCTGCGCGGGCAGGAAGGGGGGCGTGAGGCCTGTTTCCCAGCACAGGGCCGCGGCGCTGCGCCAGGGTTCGCGCCCGGACTTTTCTCCGCCCGGCAGACGAAAGGGGCGCAGGCTGGCGACGCGCCGCCACTGTCCCGGCCGGCCCAGGAAGGCCTCGCCGCCCCAGAGCTGTTGCGCATCGCCCAGCCCGGTGCCGTCCCAGGTGAATACCAGGCTGGGCGTGTCCAGTGCCCATTCCCCGGCCAGGGCGCTGGCGTGGGCATGGTGATGCAGTACCCGTTGCAGGGGCAGGCCGGCGTCCCGGGCCCAGCGGCTGCTGCTGTAATCGGGATGGGCATCGCACACCAGCCGTTCGGCCCGCACCCGGTAGAGCTGCTGCAGGTCTTCCACCAGGCGGGTGAAGACCTCCAGGCTGCGGCGCGTGCCCATGTCGCCGATGTGGGGCGAGATTACCACCCGGTCGTCCCAGGCCAGGGCAATGGTGTTTTTCAGATGGGCGCCCACGGCCAGGGTGGGTTGCGCGACGGGCGTGATCAATTCCCGTTCCAGCGGCGCCGTGCCACGTCCCAGGCGCAGCGGCCGCAGCCGGCCGGCACTGGCGCGGTAGACCGAATCGTCCGCCGGACGGACGATGGGCCGGTCGTGGTGCAGGAAGGCATCGGCGATGCCGGCCAGGCGCCGTTCGGCCTCGTCATTGCCGGTCAGCACCGGCTCGCCGCTGAGGTTGCCCGAGGTCATGACCAGGGGGGCATCGAAATCACTCAGTAACAAGTGATGCAGTGGACTGTAGGGCAGCATCACGCCCAGCTCGCGCAGGCCGGGCGCCAGCAGGTGTGACAGCGGGCAGTCCTCGCGACGCCGTGCCAGTACGATGGGTCGTGCGGGGTCTTGCAACAGGGTCTGTGCCGCCTCATCGAGTTCGACGCTGGCGCGCACGGCGTCCAGGCCATCCGTGCCCCGGGCGGGAAACATTACCGCCAGCGGCTTGTGGGGTCGCTGCTTGCGGGTGCGCAGGACGGCGATGGCCGCATCGTTGCCGGCATCACACACCAGGTGGTAGCCGCCCACGCCCTTGATGGCCAGCACGGCCTGCTGGCGCAAGGCGTTCACGGCAGCGCGCAGGGCGTCTTCGTTGTTGTGGATAACTGCCTTGCCCGGTACGGCGAAACCCAGCTGCGGTCCACAGGCGGGGCAGGCCAGGGGTTCGGCATGGAAGCGGCGGTCGGCGGGATCGCGGTATTCCGCCGCGCAGTCCGCGCACAGGGGAAAGCCCGCCAGCGCCGTGTTGGGCCGGTCGTAGGGCAGGGCGCGGATCAGGGTGTAGCGCGGACCGCACTGGGTACAGTTGGTGAAGGGGTAGCGGTAGCGGCGCTGGCCGGGATCCTGAATCTCCGCGATGCAGTCCGCGCAGGCGAAATAATCGGGCGGCAGGTGAATGCGTGCCGGATGTTCCGCATGGCTGGCGCGGATCTCGAAACCCTGCAAGGCCTCCAGCGGCAGGGCTTGCTCCGCGCGTAGCCGGGGTTGTGCCAGTGGAGGTGCCTGTTCCAGCAGATCACGGCGGAAGGCCGCGATGGCCGCCGCGTCACCCTGCACCCGGATCTCCACCTCCCCGAGCCGGTTGCATACCCAGCCCTGCAGGCCATGCCGGAGCGCGAGCCGGTAGACAAAGGGCCGGAAACCCACGCCCTGCACCCGCCCGTCGAGCACGAGACGCACGGCCCGCGACGGTTGGTGCTCCTCACTCTTCACTCCTCACTCCTCACTTCATTGCCGGCCTGCTCCGTCTCTTCCCCGTCATGGTGGCGCAGGACCTGGCGCACCTCCTCCAGGTAGGGGGTGGCCTTCACCGCCTGTTCCAGCATGCGGCGGATGGCGCTGGCCTCGTCCAGGCGCGCCACCATCTGGCGGATGGAGAGTCGCCCCTCGCTGCCGGCACGCAGCAGGTGGCTCTTGAGTTCCTGGTATTCGATCAGGCGCTGGTGAAGCAATTCCGCGCAGGCCGCGGCGGAGAAGCCCTCCCGTTCCACGTCGGTACAGTCGAGCAGTTCCACCGCCGCGCCCTTGAAGCGGGCCAGGTGGTCTGCCAGCTGGGCGTCGGAGATGCTGGTCAGGCGCGCCTGCATGGCGGCGATGCCGGTGGCCCGTTCGCTCATGTCGCTGTAGTACTGGGTCACGCGCAGGAGATGGGGGAACAGCTCGCTCATGTTTTTGGGGAGCTCGGCGTGCTGCGCCTGGTTGGTGAACTCCCCCACGGCCAGCACCAGCTGGTCCACGGCGCGGCGATCCTGTTCCAGGCGCTGGCCAGGCGCCGTCTCGGTGTTGAGGGCATCCTTGGCGGCGCGCCGCGCGATGGCACCGATGCGCAGGGTTTCCATGTACAGGGCATCCAGGGCCAGCCCGGGCGTGGTGATGACGTTGCCGTCCAGGTGGCGGGGGCGGCTTTCGTCTTCTTCGGCGGTGCGGAAGCGATTGCCGAGAAACTCCACCAGCCTGGGCGTGACCGGCCACAGGATCAGCACACCGGTGAGCTTGGTGAGGGTGTGGAAGATGGCCAGCGAGGTGGCCGGTGCTTCTTCCGGCCCCAGCAGTTGACCAATGACATGTACGGCCCAGAGCAGCAGCGGCAGTGCGAGAAAGGCCACCACGCCGGTGACCACATTGAACAGCACATGGGCCAGGGCGGCGCGCTTGGCCGCCGGCGTGGCGCCGAGCACGGCGAAGGCGGCCGTGGAGGTGGTGCCCACGTTGGCGCCGATCACCACGGCGGCAGCGGCCGTGAGGGGGATGACGCCACTGGCCGCCGCCGTCAGGGTGACGGCGAGGGCGGCGCTCGAGGATTGCATGGCCACGGTGAGCAGGATGCCGATGAACACGAACAACAGCAGGCTGAGGTAGCCGTGTGCGCCCAGGGCGTCGAAGGGTATCTGTTGTTCCAGGCCGGCAAAGGTATCCTTGAGCACATCGATGCCCATGAAGAAGATGCCGAAACCCGCCAGTGCCTCCCCCAGGGCGGCACGTCGCGTGCCGCCACTGGTGCGCAGCAGCATGCCCAGGGCGATGGCGGGCAGGGACAGCAGCTGCAGGTCCATCTTGAAACCGATCAGGGCCACCAGCCAGCTGGTGATGGTGGTGCCGAGGTTGCTGCCGTAGATGACGCCCACCGCCTGGATCAGGCTGAGCAGGCCGGCGTTGACGAAGCCGATGGTGGCGAAGATCACCGCGCTCGAGGATTGCACCATGGCGGTGATCAGGATGCCCGAGGACAGGCCGCGTAGGGGAGTGGCGGTCCAGCCGGCCAGGATGTCGCGCAGGGCATCGCCCGCCGCCACCTTGAGGCCGTCGGTCATGAGCTTCATGCCCAGCAGGAACAGGCCGATGCCGCCGGCGAAGCTGATGATCATCCAGGGGGTCATGAGATGGGGTGCGGCCGGGGCCTGTTACCGATAGGGGGCACGGAGGGACATTCTCGGCATTGGCCTGGTGGGGCGCAAGGGCCGGAGCGCGGTTACCCACCATTCAAGCGGATGCGCAACTTCAGGTTGCTGGGTGAGTCGGCGAACTCCAGGGCCGTGGACTCGCCGATGCGACCCTGTTGTATGTGTTCGTACAGGCACTGGTCGAAGGACACCATGCCGTAGGTCTCGTCCTTTTCCATCGCCTGCTTGATGGACTGGTGCTCGGCACGACGGATCAGGTCGCCGACCAGGGGTGAATTCACCATCAGTTCGAAGGCGCAGGTGCGCTTTCCGTCCAGGGTGGGCACCAGGCGCTGGGAGATCACCGCGCGCAGGTTGGCGGACAGGCTGGCCAGTACCTGCTGGCGTTCATCTTCGTCGAACAGGTTGATGATGCGCTCGAAGGCCTGGTCCGAGGAATTGGCGTGCAGGGTGGTAAGGCAGAGATGCCCCGTATCGGCGAACTCGATGGCCCGCTCCATGGTCTTGCGGTCGCGCACTTCGCCGATCATCAGCACGTCGGGGCTCTGGCGCAGGGAATTCATCAGGGCGTCCTGGAAGGAGCGGGTGTCCAGCCCCACCTCGCGCTGGTTGATCATGCACTCCCGGTGCTTGAAGGTGTATTCGATGGGGTCTTCCACGGTGATGACATGCCCGCGGTCGTGCTGGTTGCGGTGTTCGATCATGGCCGCCAGGGTGGTGGATTTTCCCGAGCCGGCCCCGCCGACCATGAGGATCAGGCCGCGCTTGAGCAGTGCCAGCTCGCCGAGCCGCGCCGGCAGCCCCAGCTCGGCGAAGGATGGGATACTGTCCGGGATCGCCCGCAAGGCCATGGCCAGGTGGCCACGCTGGCGGAACACATTGATGCGGAACCGGCCCAGCTCCCCGAAACGGTGGGCCACGTTCATTTCCAGTTCGTTGTCGAAGCGTGCCAGCTGTTCCTTCGTCAGCACCTTGCGCACGAAGCCGCCGAGTTCGTCGGCGCTGATGACCTCGCCCTCGCGCGGTATGAGCTTGCCGTTCACCCGCCAGGCCGGCGGCGCGGCATTGCTGAGCAGCAGGTCCGAGGCCCCCAGATCCCGGGTGTGCGCAAGCAGATTCACCAGTTGTGTCATGTTCCTCCCCCCTTGGTTATCAGTCGCCAGCCCGTTCCCCAACGGGTCCTGGATTGGTTCAGCGTTTCACCGGCGCGCGCCGGAAATTACTGCCATGGCACTTGGGACAGGGCGGGATATGGCCAGTCCGATGGAAGTGCATCGCCTGGCCGCAACCGGAACAGTACAGGGTGCCGGGGCCGGTGATCTCGCCACTGTGATGAGGAGGATCCGCCTGCAGGGTTTCCCGCAGTTCCAGCAGCTCCAGTTTGGTCTTGTCGGCGGCGCGGGCCAGGAACTCGTACAGGCGCTGTTCCATGAGTTCGATGTCGAATTTCAGCCAGTGCCCAAGCTCGTCGCCGGTTTCCGCCAGGTGGTGCCCGGCGTCGCGCAGGTCGCGGCGCAGCCAGGCGGCGACCTTTTCCGCTTCCTCACGGGTCAGTTCCTCCAGCTCGACGGTCTTGTCCACGGCCCGGTCCAGGTGCTTCTGCAGGGTGGGTCGGGCCTTTTCCTCGGCCTCCTCGAGGCTGGCGCTGACCCGTTCCATCATGCGGTCGTAGGCCTCTACCAGCCGTTCGGTGGGGGTGGGGTGTTTTTCGCTGCTCATTGGGTGTCTCCCGTGGTCCTTCTCTTTTCTCCAGTGTGGCCCAGCCGGCGGCGCAGGGGAAGGGCCTGCAGCTCCCCAGGTCCCGGGCCGGCCCATTGCCCCGGGACTCGCTGTGAATACATCCCTGTACGCTCGACGGCCGCGTCCATGCGGCCGACGGTCCCTGGGCAATGGACCGGCCCGGGACCGGAAACCCGGCACTGCGCCCCTTGACCACCCTGTTCCAAGCCCCGGGCCTACGGTATCCTTAGCCCTTTGTTTTCACTGTCACGCGAGCCCCAGCATGGAAGAGCAGTACCATCCCGACGTCGTCGAAGCCACTGCCCAGGAATACTGGGAACAACACCGGACCTTCCAGGCCCGGGAGGACGCCCCCGGAGAGAAATACTACTGCCTGTCCATGTTCCCCTATCCCTCGGGACGGCTGCACATGGGGCATGTGCGCAACTACACCATCGGTGACGTGATCTCCCGCTACCAGCGCATGCAGGGCCGCAATGTGCTGCAGCCCATGGGCTGGGACGCCTTCGGCCTGCCGGCGGAGGGCGCGGCCATCAAGAACAGGATGCCGCCCGCCAAGTGGACCTACGAGAACATCGACTACATGCGCGGCCAGCTGCAGCGCCTGGGTTTCGGCTATGACTGGCAGCGGGAACTGGCTACCTGCACGCCCCGGTACTACCGCTGGGAACAGTGGTTCTTCACCAAACTGTTCGAAAAGGGACTGGTGTACAAGAAAAAGGCCACCGTCAACTGGGACCCGGTGGACCAGACGGTGCTGGCCAACGAACAGGTCATCGACGGTCGTGGCTGGCGTTCCGGCGCCCTCGTGGAGCGGCGCGAAATTCCCCAGTGGTTCCTGAAGATCACCGCCTATGCGGACCAGTTGCTGGCGGACCTGGATCGGCTGGAGGGCTGGCCCGAGCAGGTGCGCACCATGCAGGCCAACTGGATCGGCCGCTCCGAGGGGGTGGAACTGCGGTTCGCCGTGGCGGGGCGTGACGAGCCGCTGAGCGTGTTCACCACCCGTCCCGATACCCTCATGGGGGT
>JAIVHA010000005.1:7835-25951 GCA_020201295.1 Lysobacteraceae bacterium
GGAGCAAGGGGCCTACACGGACAAGGGCGTCCTGTGTGATTCCGGCGCCTTCGATGGCCTGGATTTCGCCGCGGCCTTCCAGGCCATCGCCGGGGAGCTGGAAAAGCAGGGCAAGGGCCGGATCACCACCCACTACCGCTTGCGTGACTGGGGCGTGTCCCGGCAGCGGTACTGGGGCTGTCCCATTCCCATCATCCACTGTCCCGACTGTGGCGACCTGCCGGTACCCGAGGACCAGCTGCCGGTGCTGTTGCCGGAGGATGTCGAACTGGAGGGCGTCGGCTCGCCCATCAAGAAGATGCCGGCCTTCTACGAAACCAGCTGCCCGAAATGCGGCGGCAAGGCCGAACGCGAGACCGACACCTTCGATACCTTCTTCGAGTCCTCCTGGTACTACGCCCGCTTCACCGGGCCGGACAACGAGACGTCCATGCTGGACCAGCGCGCCAATTACTGGCTGCCCGTGGACCAGTACATCGGCGGCATCGAGCACGCCGTGCTGCACCTGCTCTATGCGCGTTTCTTCCACAAGCTGATGCGCGACGCGGGCCTGCTGAACAGCGACGAACCCTTCACCCGTCTGCTCACCCAGGGTATGGTGCTCAAGGATGGCAGCAAGATGTCCAAGTCCAAGGGCAATACCGTCGACCCGCAGGAACTGATCAATCGCTACGGCGCCGATACCGTGCGCCTGTTCACCATGTTCGCCGCGCCGCCGGAACAGTCCCTGGAATGGTCCGATTCCGGGGTGGAAGGTGCCTATCGTTTCCTCAAGCGTTTATGGAAGGCCGTGCAGGAACACGCGAGCAAGGGTGCGGCCCCGGCGCTCGACCGTGACCAGCTCGATGCCGCCCAGCGCGCCCTGCGTCGCAAGGTGCACGAGACGATCCAGAAGGTGAGTGACGACGTGGGTCGTCGCTATACCTTCAACACCGCCATCGCCGCCAATATGGAACTGCTCAATGAACTGGCGCGCTTCCAGGACGACAGCGATGCCGGCCGCGCCGTACTGCAGGAGGCGCTGGAGAGCACGGTGCTGATGCTGGCGCCCATCGTGCCGCACATCGCCCATGGCCTGTGGCAGTCCCTTGGCCACGGAGAAGCGGTGGTGGACTGCCGCTGGCCGGAATTCGATCCCGCCGCCTTGGTGCAGGAAAACGCCGAGATCGTGGTGCAGGTGAACGGCAAGCTGCGCGGTCGGGTGACGGTGCCGGCCCAGGCCGACCGCGATGCCATCGAGGCCGCGGCCCTGGCCGATGAGAATGTACAGAAGTTCCTTGTCGGTGGGACGCTGCGCAAGGTGATCGTGGTGCCGGGCAAGCTGGTCAACCTGGTGGTGCAATGAAGACCGGGGCCGGATCCGTGCGGTTCTGGTGGCTGGGTATGATCCTGCTGCTGAGTGCCTGTGGCTTCCAGCTGCGCGGTACCGTGGTGCTGCCGCCGGTGATGGAGGTCACTCGCCTGGAAGGCGATCGTTTCAGCCTGCTGGTGAGTGAGCTGGACCGGGTGCTGCAGAACGCCGGTGCCCGCATGGTGGACGAAGGTGGGCAGGCCACGGCAGTACTGAAAATACTTGGCGAAAACAGTTCCCAGCGCGTCTTGTCCGTGGGCACCACGGGCCGGGTCGCGGAATACGAGCTCTACCATCGGGTGGACTACCAGCTGGAGAATCCCCAAGGCGAGGTGCTGGTGGCGAAACAGACCCTGTCGGCGCGGCGCAGCTTCCAGTTCGACGAAAATGATGTGCTGGGCAAGGCCAACGAGGAAGAAAACCTGCGCGAGGAAATGCAGCGTGACCTGGCGTTGCGCATCGTGCAGCAGCTGTCGATCCTGGCGCGGTGAACGCTCCGGGACTCCACGTAGCAACGGCCTCCGGCCGCGAACATCATGGTACGGGGGGTGTTGTAGGAGCGACGCAAGTCGCGATCGCGACTTGCGTCGCTCCTACGGCGGAATTGATGACCAATGGAACAGTGCCATGCGGAAGTATGATTTGCAGGTCTGCCTCTGGCTCTTGAGCCTGGTGCTGTTGTATTCCCAGGTCCAGGCCCAGACCTTCTCCCTGCCGCCGCAGGATGTGGACCTGGTGGGCCAGGTGCGGGTCATTCCGGCTGTCCATGAAGACACCCTGCTGGATATCGCCCGCCGCTATCAACTCGGCCATGATGAAATCATCCTCGCCAATCCTGACGTGGATCGCTGGCTGCCGGGTGAGGGCACGCCCGTCACCTTGCCTACCCGCTACATACTGCCCGCGGCCGAGCGCGTCGGTCTGGTGCTCAACGTGCCCGAGATGCGCCTGTATTACTACCCTCCGGTCAAGGCCGGTGAACCCCGGGTGGTACGGACCTACCCGGTCAGTGTCGGGCGCATGGACTGGGAAACCCCGCTGGGCAGCTGGCGCATCATCAGCAAGCAGAAGGACCCGGTCTGGCGTCCGCCGGCCTCCATTCGCGCCGAGGCGGCGGAGCGCGGCGAAACCCTGCCGGAGGTAGTGCCGGCCGGCCCGGACAACCCGCTGGGGCAGCATGCCCTGCGCCTGAGCATCCCCAGCTACCTGATCCACGGCACCGACAAGCCCTGGGGCGTCGGCATGCGGGTGACGCATGGTTGCCTGCGTATGTATCCCGAGGACATCGCCGCACTCTATGACGAGATCCCGGTGGACACACCGGTGCGTATCGTCAAGCAGCCCGTCAAGATCGGCTGGCTGCTGGATACCCTGTATATCGAGGTGCATCCGCCCCTGGAGGAGGATGTGGAGGGACGGGAACATTTGATGGAGACCGCCATGGATGTCATCCGGGCGGCGGTAGCCGAGCGTCCGGCACGTCTCAGCGGGCGTCTGATCAATGCGGCCGTGCATGAGGCGCGCGGGTATCCGGTGGCGGTTTCCCTGCCGGACTGAAGCGAAACCCCGCGGGACCTGATGGCCCCGCGAGGGCGGAACGCGGTGTTACTTGTACATGGTCTTCTTGAACATCCGATCGATCTTCGCATCGGTGTCTTCGGACTTTGCCTTGGCGGCGGCGGCATCGGCCTGGGCCTGTTCCGCAAGGGCCTTGGCGGCGGCGGCGTCCCGGCTGGCGGCGGCGGCACTGGTGGCGGCGGAATCCGCCGTAGCCTGGGCCTGTTCCACCTGGGTGCGCAGGTTGGCAATCTCGGAGGTGCTGGCGCAGCCGCCGAGGACGATGGTGCCGGCGAGCAGTGCGCCGGTGAGCAGGGCTTTATGGTTCATGTCGTGAATCTCCTTGTAACGACGCTGGGAAACTGGTTGTAGCAGAGGCATGCGGACCCGCATGTACCGCGCGATGCGCATTCTCCGTGGCACCCGGGATAATAACAAGGGGTGCCTAGCGAATTATTACACGCATTCCCTCGTATACCCATTGAGCCAGGTCATCCATCTGCTCATTGGTCAGGGCAACACAGCCATTGGTCCAGTTGAAGTCCTCATGGACGACGGGATCACCATCCCCCAGGCCATGGATGCCGATGAGGCCGCCCAGGGCGGTCTGCTGGGGTGGAGTGACGCCCTGTTTCAGTGCGGCGCGAATGGCGGCGAACTCGGCGCGTGAGATGCGCCCGGTCTCCAGGCCGGCCCGCGCATGGGTCAGGTTGGGATAATCGAGGCCGAAAAAGCGGTGAAAGGAGGTCCGTTCCGCAATGCGGGTGATGCGGAATTCGCCCAGAGGGGTCTTGCCGTCCAGGGTGTGCTTGGCCTCGGTGGTGCCAAAACGGCCGATGGCGATACCCGTAAAGGCCTGGATCACCTCATCTCCCCGCTGGATACTGAGGGTCTGGGTTTGCGTGTCCACCAGTAACCACGGGTCAGGACTGGCGCTATCCGCCTGAGCCCAGGCGAGGCCGCACAGCAAAAGGCCGACGAGGGCGGATAACCCGTTCGCCGGCCATTGATTCCATTTCACGCTCTACACCAATCCAGGGGTTCCATGCCCTGGAAGTGTTCCACAGCCATTATCGTATTACTAGCGGTCCCCGAAGGGCCACCACCAGCGGCGCTGGCTCGGCTCTTCGTCGCTGGCGTTATCATCCTGGTGGACGCGGTCGCGTACTCGATCCTGGTCGCCGCTGCCATTGTTGCCCTGCCCCTGGCCCTTGGCCTTGGCTGCGTCACGGACCGCATCCGGATCCCGGTAGCGCTCACGGTCGCGGTCCAGATCACCGCTGCCATTGCCCTTCTGGTATTCCTTCTGCATCTCCTTGCGAACCTCGTTGCGCTCCTGTACCTGCTCGGCACGTTCGAGTCCCGGCGCATCGTTGTCGACGCGTCCCTGGCCACCGCCCATGCCACCACCGGGGTTTGCCGCCAGGGCGGTGGTAGAAGCCAGGGTGGCAGCCAGCAGGGCTGACATCAGGGTTGTGCGTTTGGTGTTCATGGTATTCACCTTCCTATGGTTATGGTGGTTGGGTTGAGTATAGCTTCCTCCCGGGAGCTGAATTGAAGCTGAATCGATTCAGGCGCCGGGAAACGGGCCGCGCGCCCCGGTGCGGGACGACTGATCTTGCCAAACGCGGGGGGTCTCCTTATAATTCGCGCTCGGTCAGCTCGGGGTTTCGGAGTTGTTTGGCCCTTCTGTAAAGCCCCGTTCCCGGGGTTTTTTCGTTTCCCGGGATCGTCCTGGAAAGGACGGATTGAGCTAACCATCGGTTTGATTTGGAGATTTTCGGTTTCGCTGGTATACTGGCCGGCGTTTCCCGGGAATTGAGCGGTTAACGAAGTGGGCCTAGGGCCCATTTTTTGTTTGCGGTATCGGTATGTCCCAGCAACCAGCGCAATTGCGAGAGCTGATCGAGCCGGCGGTGGCCGGTCTGGGTTACGAGCTGGTGGGCGTGGAATATCGCGGCGGGTCCACCAATGGCCTGTTGCGCATCTATATCGACCACGAGGACGGCATCACGCTGGAAGATTGCCAGGCGGTGAGCCACCAGGTCAGCGGCCTGCTGGATGTGGAGGATCCCATCCATGGCCATTATGCCCTGGAGGTGTCCTCGCCCGGACTGGACCGCCCCTTGTTCAGGGCGCAGGACTATGCGCGTTTCGCCGGTCAGCGCGTCAAGATGCGTATGCATGGCCTGGTGCAGGGCCGGCGCAATTTTACCGGGCTGCTGCTGGGCCTGGAAGGCGACAACGCCATCGTGGAAGTGGATGGCGAGGAATTTGAGTTACCGCTGGATCAGGTCGACCAGGCGCGTTTGATACCCGAATACTGAGCATCCGGCTCGGAGGAAGTGGCAATGAACAAAGAGATCTTGTTGGTGGTGGACGCGGTTTCCAACGAGAAGGGCGTCGACAAGAATATTATCTTCGAGGCGATCGAAGCCGCCCTGGCATCGGCGACCAAAAAACGTGCGCTTGCCGAAATCGACGCACGGGTGAAAATCGATCGCAAGACCGGTGACTACGAGACCTTCCGGCGCTGGGAAGTGATTCCCGACGTGGACGAGGAGGGCAACCCCTATCCCATGGAATTCCCGGCGCAACAGACCACGCTGGCGGCCGCCCGCGAGGAAGACCCCGATATTCAGGTTGGCGACTTCGTCGAGGAGCAGATCGAGTCGGTGGAGTTCGGCCGTATCGGCGCCCAGACCGCCAAGCAGGTCATCGTGCAGAAGGTGCGCGAGGCAGAGCGGGCCCAGGTCGTGGATGCCTTCCAGGATCGCATCGGTGAGCTGGTGACCGGTATCGTCAAGCGCGTGGAGCGCGGCAACGTGTATCTCGATCTCGGCGGTAACTCCGAGGCGGTGATCTATCGCGAGGACATGATCCCCCGTGAGTCGGTGCGTGCCGGCGACCGTCTGCGTGGCTACCTGCGCGAGGTGCGTTCCGAGCCCCGTGGCCCCCAGCTGTTCATCAGTCGCGTGGCGCCGCAATTCCTCATCGAGCTGTTCAAGCTGGAAGTGCCGGAAGTGGGCCAGGGCATGATCGAGATCCTGGGCGCTGCCCGCGACCCGGGCATGCGCGCCAAGATCGCCGTCAAGTCCAATGATCCCCGTATCGACCCCGTCGGCGCCTGCGTGGGCATGCGTGGCTCGCGGGTGCAGACCGTGTCCACGGAGCTGTCCGGTGAGCGTGTGGACATCATTCTCTGGGACGATAACGCGGCCCAGTTCGTGGTCAACGCCATGTCGCCGGCCGAGGTGGTCTCCATCGTGGTGGACGAGGACTCCCACAGTATGGATGTGGCGGTGAATACCGAGCAGCTGTCCCAGGCCATCGGCCGTGGCGGCCAGAACGTGCGCCTCGCGAGTGAGCTGACCGGCTGGACCCTGAACGTGATGGACGAGGCGCAGGCCGAGGAAAAAAGCGAGGCCGAGGCGCAGTCCCTGCAGAAGCTGTTCATGGAGCAGCTGGACGTGGACGAGGAAATTGCCGTTATCCTGGTGCAGGAAGGGTTTTCCAGCGTGGAAGAAGTGGCCTATGTGCCGACCCAGGAATTGCTGGAAGTCGAGGAATTCGACGAGAGCATGGTGGAGGAACTGCGCGGCCGGGCACGGGATGTGCTGATTACCCGCGCCATCGTCAGCGAGGAACAGCTGGGTGATGCTCAGCCGGCCCAGGACCTGCTGGAAATGGAAGGCATGGATCGCGAGCTGGCCTTTGTCCTGGCCGCGCGCGGCGTGGTCACCATGGAAGACCTGGCCGAGCAGTCGGTGGATGAATTGATGGAAATCGAGGGCATGGATGAAGAACGTGCAGGCAGTCTGATCATGACCGCGCGTGCCCCGTGGTTTGCCGAAGAAGAGCAAGCCTGAACACTCCCGAAGGTAGACACAGTATGTCGGATGTAACAGTCAAACAGTTTGCGGATGTGGTGGGACTTCCCGTCGAGCGACTCCTGTCGCAACTGGGCGATGCCGGTCTGTCCATTACCAAGGCTGACGACGTCATCAACGACCAGGAAAAGATGCAGCTGCTGACTTTTCTGCGCAAGAGTCACGGCAAGCAGGAAGCCCTGTCGGCGTCCGAGCCCAAGAAGATCACCCTCAAGCGCAAGACCCATACGGAGCTGCGCAGCAGTTCGCCGCGCGGTGGCAGCAAGACCGTGGCGGTCGAGGTGCGCAAGAAACGCACCTATGTGAAGCGCACCGAGCTGGTGGCCGAGGAGAAGGAGCGCCTGGAACAGGAAGCCCAGGAACGTGCGCGTCGCCTGGCGGAAGAGGAAGCCACGCTCAAGGCCCAGGAAGAGGCGCGCCAGGCAGTGGAAGATGCCAAGCGCCGCGAAGAGGAAGATGCCAAGCGCCGTACCGAGGAAGCCGAGGCTCGGCGCCAGGCCGAAGAGTCCGCGCGCCTGGAGGCCGAGGCGCTCGAAAGCGCCCGTGTCGCCGCTGCAGCCGAAGAACCCGCCCCGCCGAAGGCCGCGGCCGACGCGCGGCCGAAAAAGGCCGAGGCGCGCAAGGGTCGCGGAGAACGGGATGAAGAGCGCCCCGGCCGCACCAAGTACGGTCGCGAGGAATTGCATGTCTCCGCCGACAAGAGCGGTCGTCGCAAGAAGAAGGGCAAGTCGCGCCACACCTACGTATCCAGTGGCGGCGGCGAGCACGGCTTTGCCCGGCCCACCGCGCCCGTGGTGCGTGAGGTGAGCATCCCGGTGGCCATCACCGTTGCGGAGCTGGCCCAGAAGATGTCGGTGAAGGCCGCGGAATTGATCAAGACCCTGATGAAGATGGGGATCATGGTCACCATCAACCAGCCCATCGACCAGGAGACCGCTACCCTGGTGGTGGAAGAACTCGGCCATGTGGCCAAGCCGATCCACGAGGATGCACTGGAACAGAGTTTCGTGGCCGAGCGTCAGAAAGAAGTGGCCGGGGAAAAGGTGTCGCGCCCGCCGGTGGTCACCATCATGGGCCACGTCGACCACGGCAAGACCTCGTTGCTGGACTATATCCGCCGCACCAAGGTGGCGGCCGGCGAAGCCGGTGGCATCACCCAGCACATCGGCGCCTATCATGTGGAAACCGACAAGGGCGTGGTGTCCTTCCTGGATACCCCCGGCCATGCGGCCTTTACCGCCATGCGTGCCCGTGGCGCCAAGGTGACGGACATCGTCATCCTGGTGGTGGCGGCCGATGACGGCGTCAAGCCGCAGACCGTGGAAGCCGTGCAGCATGCCAAGGCGGCCGGCGTACCCATGGTGGTGGCGGTCAACAAGATGGACAAGCCGGAGGCCGATCCCGATCGCGTCAAGAACGAGCTGTCTCAGTACGAAGTCATTCCGGAAGACTGGGGCGGTGACACCATGTTCATGCCCGTGTCCGCCTTGACCGGCGACGGCGTGGATGCGCTGCTCGATGCCATCCTGCTGCAGGCCGAGGTGCTGGAACTGACGGCTGTCGAAGACTGCCCGGCGCAGGGCGTCATTATCGAGTCCAGCCTCGACAAGGGGCGCGGACCGGTAGCCACGGTGCTCGTGCAGAACGGTATTCTGCGCAAGGGCGACATCATCCTGTCCGGCGAGGAGTACGGACGCGTGCGCGCCATGTTCGACGAGAGTGGCGCGCCTATCGAGTCCGCCGGCCCTTCCATGCCTGCCGTGGTGCTGGGCCTCTCCGGCACGCCCAACGCCGGTGATGACGTGATGGTGGTGCCCGACGACCGCAAGGCCCGCGAACTGGCGGCCTTCCGCCAGGAGAAATCCCGCGACCAGAAGCTGGCCAAGCAACAACAGGCCAAGCTGGACGACATGTTCTCGCAAATGGGTGCCGGCAAGATCGAAAACCTCAATATTGTGCTGAAGGCCGATGTGCAGGGCAGTGTGGAGGCCCTGCGCGATGCCCTGACCAAGATCATCACCGACGAAGTGAAGGTGAAGATCGTTTCCAGCGGCGTGGGCGGTATCAATGAATCCGACGTGAACCTGGCAGTGGCATCCAACGCCATTCTGATCGGCTTCAACGTGCGTGCCGACACCTCCTCGCGTCGTCTCATCGAGGAGCACGAAGTGGATCTGCACTATTACAGTGTGATTTACGATGCCATCGACGAAGTGAAACGCGCCGTCAGCGGTATGCTCGCGCCCGAGGTGCGGGAAACCATCATCGGCCTGGCCGAAGTGCGCGATGTGTTCACCTCGCCCAAGTTCGGCTCCATTGCCGGCTGTATCGTGCTGGACGGTGTGGTGAAGCGCAACGCCCCCATCCGTGTGCTGCGTGACAACGTCGTTATCTACCAGGGCGAGCTGGAATCCCTGCGTCGCTTCAAGGACGACGTCAACGAAGTTCGTTCCGGTACCGAGTGCGGTATCGGCGTGAAGAACTACAATGACGTGAAACCCGGAGACCAGATCGAAGTCTTCGAGCGGGTGGAAGTCGCGCGCACCGTCGAGTAGGCGCGGCTCCGGACAATGCCACGGGAATTCTCCAGGTCTCTACGGGTCGCCGAGCAACTCCAGCGCGAGCTGGCGGTGCTGATTCGTGATGATGTCAAGGATCCGCGCCTGGGGATGGTGAGCATCTCCGGCGTGGAGGTGTCTCGTGACATGGCCCACGCCAAGATATTCGTTTCCGTCCTCGGCGAAGGACAGGTCGCCCAGGAATCCCTGGAGGTGCTGACCCGCGCTGCCAGCTTCCTGCGCCGCGAGCTGGGTCGGCGCATGTTGCTGCGCTCCGTGCCCCAACTACGGTTTATCCACGACCGTTCCCTGGAAGAGGGGGCGCGCATGAGCGCCCTGATCGATACGGCTCTCGGTAAACATAAACCGGATCCTTAGTACCCTGTAACATGCATAATGACGCCTTCAGAGCCCCCGAGCGGCGTCAGGGCAAGGCGCAGCGCGCAGGCAATGGCCATTCCCTTGTCAAGCGCTGCAACGCCGCACTGGCGTTGCTCGGGGGCTCCCTCCGGGCGAGACGATAAGCGGCCATCTGCGGCGTTACTTGCCCTTGAGGTAGAATGGCTACCCCGGCGGGCAAGTGCCTTGCATCTTGCCGCTTCTCGTCACGCTGAAGGCGTCATTATGCATGTTACAGGGTACTAGAATTCCTGAACGTTTTTAGCAAGGTGGTAGGAATGGCACGTCGCCGCACACACGGTCGCCCGGTCAACGGGATTTTGTTGCTGGACAAACCCATGGGGGCGACTTCAAACGCCGCCCTGCAGCAGGTCAAGCGGTTGTTCCAGGCGCAGAAGGCCGGCCATACGGGCAGCCTGGACCCGCTGGCCACCGGGGTACTGCCCATCTGCCTGGGGGAGGCCACCAAGGCCTCGGCCTTCCTGCTCGATGCCGACAAACATTACCGGGTGGTCTGCAAGCTGGGAGAAACCACCAGCACCCAGGATGCCGAGGGCGAGGTGCTGGAAACCCGGCCAGTGGGCGACTACGATCTGGCCGAGCTGGAGGCCGTGCTGGACCGTTTCCGCGGACCCCAGGAGCAGGTGCCGCCCATGTTCTCCGCCGTGAAGCACGAGGGACAGCGGCTCTACAAGCTGGCGCGCCAGGGCATCGAGGTGGAACGCAAGGCGCGTACCATTGTGATTCATGAGCTTGGCCTGCTCAGCTGGGAATCCCCCAACCTGGAGATCGAGGTGCATTGCTCCAAGGGTACCTACGTGCGCACCCTGGCCGAGGATATCGGTGAGGTTCTGGGCTGTGGCGCCCATGTCACGGCGTTGCGCCGTACCGGGGTCGGACCCTACGGCGGCGATGACCTGGTCACCCTGGAGCAGCTGGAGGCCCTGGCCGGGGAGGGCTATGCCCACCTGGATGCCCTGCTGTTGCCCATGGAATCGGCCCTGGCCCAGTGGCCCGGAGTACTGAACAGAAAAACCAGATTTTGAAGGACTACCAGCAGGCCGCTGGTGATACCGGTTCCCCGGAAGTGCAGGTGGCCCTGCTGTCGGCGAACATCGCCAGCCTGACCGACCACTTCTCCACTCACAAACATGACCATCATTCCCGCCAGGGTCTGCTGCGCATGGTGAGCAGCCGGCGCAAGCTGCTTGACTATCTGAAGAAGAAAGACGCCAGCCGCTATCAGGAATTGATCAGCCGGCTGGGTCTGCGTCGCTAGGCAACGCTAAGGCGCAGGTAACTTTCTTTCATCAATAGCTCAAGGAATCGCCCGTGAATCCCATCAAGAAAAGCTTCCAGTACGGTCAGCACACCGTCACCATCGAAACGGGAGAGATCGCCCGCCAGGCCAGTGGCGCGGTGATCGTCAGCATGGGAGACACGCAGGTCCTGGTGACCACCGTCGGCATGAAGAAGGCCCGCGAAGGCCTCGACTTCTTCCCGATGACCGTGGACTACCAGGAACGCACCTACGCGGCGGGCAAGATCCCCGGCGGCTTCTTCCGCCGCGAGGGCCGTCCGAGCGAAAACGAAACCCTGGTGTGCCGCCTCATCGACCGCCCCATCCGCCCGCTGTTCCCCAAGGGCTTCACCAACGAAGTCCAGATCGTCGCCACCGTTATCTCCCTTGATCCCGAAATCGATCCGGATATCGCGGCACTGATCGGGGCCTCCGCGGCCACCTCCATTTCCGGCCTGCCCTTCAGCGGCCCCATCGGCGCCGCCCGTGTCGGCTACGTCAATGGTGAATACGTGCTCAACCCGAGCATGAGCCAGCTGGCTGAATCCCAACTGGACCTGGTCGTGGCCGGTACGGCGGATGCCGTACTCATGGTGGAATCGGAAGCCAGGGAACTGTCGGAAGAAGTGATGCTGGGCTCGGTGATGTTCGGTCATGAGCAGATGCAGGTGGTGATCCAGGCCATCAATGAGATGAAGGCCGAAGTGAACGCACCCGCCCTGGACTGGGCACCCGCCGCCGCCAATGAAGCGCTGAAGAGCGCCGTGGCCGCCGCCGGCGAAGCCGCGATTACCGATGCTTACCAGATCGCCGACAAACAGGAGCGTTACACACGCCTGGGCGCGGTTCGCGCCGACTTGGTGGCGCAACTCAGCGCCGAGGGCGCCGATCCCCGCTTCGACGCCGAGGAAGTCGCCGGCGCCATCGAGAAGCTGGAAAAGACCGTCGTCCGCGGCCGCATTCTTGACGGCAAGCCACGCATCGACGGCCGTGACACCAAGACCGTGCGCCCCATCACCATCCGCACCGGCGTGCTGCCGCGTACCCATGGTTCCGCCCTGTTCACCCGCGGCGAGACCCAGGCCCTGGTGGTCACCACCCTCGGTACTTCGCGCGATGCCCAGATCATCGACGCCATCCAGGGCGAGCGCCGCGAATCCTTTATGCTGCATTACAACTTCCCGCCCTATTGCGTGGGTGAGACCGGCCGCGTGGGCACTCCCAAGCGCC
This sequence comes from Lysobacteraceae bacterium, assembly GCA_020201295.1. Classification (GTDB taxonomy): domain Bacteria; phylum Pseudomonadota; class Gammaproteobacteria; order DSM-19610; family DSM-19610; genus JAIVHA01. The sequence goes on from JAIVHA010000005.1 coordinate 20,121, forward strand.
GCGAGATCGGCCATGGCCGCCTGGCCAAGCGCGGCGTGGCCGCCGTGATGCCGACCCAGGAAGGTTTCCCCTACACCGTGCGCGTGGTGTCCGAAATCACCGAATCCAACGGCTCCAGCTCCATGGCCTCCGTGTGTGGTTCCAGCCTGTCCATGATGGATGCCGGCGTGCCCCTCAAGGCGCCGGTGGCCGGCGTGGCCATGGGCCTGATCAAGGATGAAGGTCGCTTCGCGGTACTGACCGACATCCTGGGTGACGAGGACCACCTCGGCGACATGGACTTCAAGGTAGCCGGCACCACCGATGGCGTCACCGCCCTGCAGATGGACATCAAGATCCTCGGCATCACCCGGGAGATCATGGACCAGGCCCTGGCCCAGGCCCAGCAGGCCCGCCTGCACATCCTCGGTGAAATGAACAAGGCCATCTCCGCGCCGCGCACCGAGATGTCCGCCTTCGCGCCGCGCTACATCACCTTCAAGATCAACCCCGACCGCATCCGTGACGTCATCGGCAAGGGTGGCGCCACCATCCGCGCCCTGACCGAGGAGACCGGCGCCAGCATCGACATCACCGACGACGGTACCGTCAAGGTCGCCTCCGTGGATGCCGCCGCCGGCGAGGAAGCCCGCCGTCGCATCGAGCAACTCACCGCCGATGTGGAAGTGGGTGGCGTCTACGAAGGCAAGGTCGCCAAGCTGATGGACTTCGGTGCCTTCGTCACCATCCTGCCCGGCAAGGACGGCCTGGTGCACATCTCCCAGATCAGCGAGGAGCGGGTGCAGAACGTCAGCGACAAACTCACCGAAGGCGAGATCGTCAAGGTCAAGGTGCTGGAAGTGGACAAGCAGGGCCGCATCCGCCTGAGCATGAAGGCGGTGGTGGGCGGCGAGTAAGTCTCACGCCGCGCCGCACAAAAAAGGGGCCTTGCGGCCCCTTTTTTGTTACAAACTCAAATCGGGGACAGACCACGGTTTCCATGTCTATGCTGATTGAATATGTTTTAGGAAAAATTGTTCTCTGACCCCGGTTTTCCGACCCCGGTTTTCCGGTTTTATGACCCCGGTTTTAGGAAGACTGACCAGATGAAACAATCAATTAGTTATGTCGTTGGCGTGATCGTGATGATCTGTCTGATGTTGTCCCCCCTATTGTCCTGTAGTGTGTTGCCAACGCCACATGAGAATTTCAAGAGAGCCATGCAAAGTAATATCGGGAAAAGAGAAGATTCAGAAACTTCTTATTTATTACGTTACCCAGAAGATGTATTGGGTAGTGCGACACTACCAAACGGTAACATTGAAACGGAATTCTTCCAAAGCAGGAAATGCCGAGTCTTCTTCGAAATCAACCCCGCTACACGCATCATTGTTGGCTGGCGTTTCGAAGGCAGCGAGCGCGATTGTGTGATCGTGCCGTAGTAGAAATCGGCAAAATCGGGGTCCAGAAAATCGAAAAATCGGGAAAAATCGGGGTCAGAAAAATCGGTAAAATCGGGGTCAGTAAAATCCGGGAAATAGGGGTCAGGAAATAGGGGTCAGAGAACAATTTTTCCTAAGAAATAGGGGTCAGAGAACAATTTTTCCTAAGAAAACCGGCGAAAACCGGGGTCAGAGAACAATTGTTGCTAATATTGCTTTTGGGTAACCAAAACCAAGACTATGGAGGTCAACGATGGCAAGGAAGCCACGTTTCAACCTGCCGGGGGTGCCGCAGCATGTAATCCAGCGTGGCAACAACCGCGAACCCTGTTTCTTCGCTGAGGAAGACTACCGCTACTACCTGGAGCATCTTGGCAAGGCGGCCGGAAAAGCGGAGTGTGCGATCCACGCCTATCACTGGGTCGCTGTTATGTGCGGTATGTGAATCGCGTCTATCGGCGGACAGGGTCATTATGGGAAGGAAGGTATAAGGCCAGTCTTGTCGATACGGAACAATATCTGCTGGCCTGTTATCGGTATATCGAACTCAACCCGGTCAGGGCCGGTATGACCGGGGCCGCCAGTGAATACCGCTGGTCGAGCTACCGGGCGACGGCATTGGGTGAAGAGGATCCGCTGCTCGTGCCGCATGAAGAATATTTGCGCTTAGGTCGAGATGAAGCCGCCAGGCGGTATGCCTACAGGGAGTTGTTCCGTCACCACATGGAAGATGCCGCCTTGCACGAAATCCGGGAGGCACTGAACCAGGAATTGGTGCTGGGCAGTGAGCGGTTCAAGGACCGGATTGAACAGATGGTCGTGCGACGGGTGAGGCCGGGGAAGCCAGGGCGGCCGAGGTTGGATAATGATGATCCCAAGGTTGTCGTATATTAGGAAAAATTGTTCTCTGACCCAGGTTTACTCCGGTTTACTGCAGATCAGCGAGGAGCGGGTGCAGAACGTCAGCGACAAGCTCACCGAAGGCGAGATCGTCAAGGTCAAGGTGCTGGAAGTGGATAAGCAGGGCCGCATCCGCCTGAGCATGAAGGCGGTGGTGGGCGGCGAGTAAGCCCAACGCGATCCGTGACGCAAGAAGGGGCCGCGAGGCCCCTTTTATTTGTCATTGCGAGCGAAGCGAAGCAATCTCCTCAACAACGCAATAAGATCCTGGCGCTAGCAGCCCTAGGCGGCTTGCTGTTGTTCCATCTCCTCCCGGTATTCACCCTTGCTGGCCAATGCATTCAGTCTGGCGCGTTGCAGCAGCACCTTGCGTGCCGCCTCTACCTTGCCCGGCTCGCCGCGCCAAGTCTCCAGTGTCGGGTGCTGCAGGGCGCGGGCGTAGGAGAAGGTCAGGCGCCAGGGCAGGCGGAGGTCCTGTGCCAGCCGGTTCATGGTGTTCAGGGGTCGGGTCGCCTGCGCGTCTGTCTGACCGCCGGACAGGAAGGCGATTCCCGGTACCGCCGCGGGTACCGTCTGCTGCAGGCACTCGAGGGTTCGCTCGGCCACTTCCTGAATGGCGCTCGGTCTGGCGTGGTCTTTGGCAGCCAGGACCATGCTGGGTTTGAGCACCATGCCCTCGAAGCGTACACCTTGTCGGTATAGCTGTTCGAACACCGTGCGCTGGGTCTCCACAGTGACCTGGTAGCAGGTGTCGATGGAATGATCGCCATCCAGCAACACCTCGGGTTCGACGATGGGCACCAGGCCGGCCTCCTGACACAGGGCGGCGTAGCGCGCCAGGGCGTGGGCATTGGCCTCGATGCAGGCACGGCTCGGCAGACCCTTGCCGATGGTGATGACCGCGCGCCATTTGCAGAACCTGGCACCGAAGGTTTTGTATTCCTCCAGGCGTTCGCGCAGACCGTCGAGCCCCTCGGTTATCTTCTCGCCGCCATGCAGTGCCAGGTCTTTTGCGCCGGTATCGACCTTGATGCCGATGAGGATGTCCTGTTGCTTCATTAATTCCGGAAACGGAATGCCGTCGGGATTACCTTGACGGATGGTCTCGTCATACAAAATGGCGCCACTGATGTAATCACCCAGCCCCGGGGTGCCGAGCAGCAGGGCACGGTAGGCGATGCGATTGGCCTCGGTGTTTTCCACGCCAACCGATTGCAGGCGCTTGCCGCAGGTGGGGGTACTTTCGTCCATCGCCAGTATCCCTTGGCCAGCGGCCACCATTGCCCTGGCGGTTTTCCCAAGCAGGTCGATGTCCATGGTTTCTTCTCCTGGCGGTTAGCGGGCGTGATAGGTCATGCACTGGACGCTATCGCCTTTCATGCTCACGGCAATGTTGTCAGCGCCGCACTCCAGGTCACTATTGAAGCTGCAGCCCATGACCTTGCAGGCCCCGACTCCGGCCAGGTTGTTTTCATGGGTATGGCCTGGCGCGCCCAGGAAGGAAGTGTCACAACCGGGATGGACGCCGTCACCGATGGTGATGGCACGGGCGTGGCACTTTTCGTCCTTGTTGTAGCCGCAGCCACTGACCGTACAGGTTTCGACGAACGGCATATCGATGGTCATCTTCATGGCAACCTCCATTGCGTGAGTATTCCGGCATTCGCCGGAATGACGTGCCTGGTTTCTGTGTAAACACCCAGAACCTAGTCCAGAATCGGGCAGCTGGCGAAGAGATTTTATTTATGAGGCAGGCGGCTGCCGGCGTACGGAAAGCAGGCCGTTATTTGATGTGTTGCACGAATACAGTCCCATAGGTGCCGCTCTACACGCGAAAATTCCAGGCACCAATTAATCTGGTTGCACGGTGACAATTACTCAGGGAATCTTTGATTTCTTCGTCATTGCGAGCGAAGCGTGGCAATCTCGTACCGTAGAATCAATCGGTTAAAGATTGCCACGCTTCGCTCGCAATGACGAGAATATTCGAATTAATCAGAGGTTCCTTAGGTCGGTGCGTGGCTTTATAATCCTGATTTATCGGTGACGGCTGCAGCGTTCGAAATTCTTGACGGTTTCGCCACAACGTCCTGTTCCAGCAGCTGGATGAATTCGTGGTAGCGCCGTTTCAGCCCCGAGTCGCTGGCGGGCCGGAAATGGCGGCCAGCGGGTTTTCCCTGCCAGTGCCCGGGTCGGCCCGCGGCCAGCCAGGCCAGGCCGCGGGCGGTGGCTTCGGGGTCGTCATGGCGGTGCGGGTTCGATATCCTGGCGCCAGTAGGGGGAACCCAGGCCGCCGATGCTGTTGAGGAACAGGGGCGGGCTGCCGATTTCATGCAGCCAGTCCGGCAGCTGGCGCAGCAGCTCGGTCTGGGTCTGCTTCTCCAGCCAGCGCAGGGCGCTGCCCACGCCGTTGACGGAGGCCTCCAGCAGGTAGCGGCGCTCCAGCGCCGTGCTCCAGGCGATGCCACCGATCAGGCGTTCCTCCTCGGGGGGATGCCCGCCGACGCCGCGCATCAGGAAGGCGCCGGTACCGAGATTGAGCATCAGCTGGTTGTCCGGCGGTTCGCCACCGGCGTGGATGGCGGCATTCTGGTCGCCACAGAGGCAGGTGAGGGGAATGCCGGAGCCTTCCAGCAGGCCATGCTCGGCCAGGGTCGGCACGCAGTCGGGTAGCACCGCCGGGTCGATATGAAACAGCCCTGTCAGGGCGCGGCTCCACTGTCCGTGGCTGATATTGAAGAGCATGCTGCGGGCGGCATTGCTGTGATCCGCGATCAAGGGTGCGTCCTGCAGCAGGTGGCGCGCCAGGTAGCTGGCCAGCGGCCCCATGACCAGGTCGCCCCGGGAGGCGGCTTCCGCCACGGTCTCGTTCTCTTCCAGCAGCCAGAGCATCTTGCCGACCAGGTAATCGGGTGACAGGGGTTGGCCGCTGATCTGGTGGATGAGCGGTGCGTGGCGGGCGTAGCGTTTCAGTAGTTCGGCGCAGCGGGTGTCCTGCCAGCTGATGGCCGGCGCCAGTGGGTCACCGCTGGACCGTTCCCAGGCTACCAGGGTGGAGCGCTGCACCGCCAGGCCGGCGCAGCTCACCGGGCCGGTGGCGTGGGGAAGCACCTCGGCCACGACCGCGCGCACCGAGGCGAGCACCTGTTCCGGTGCCAGCTCCACCCAGCCCGGATGGCCTTCGTACTGGTCCACGCGCTGCTCGTGCCGGGCAAGCACCTGGCCGTCCCGGTCGAACAGCAGGGCGCGGGTGGCGTGGCTGCCCTGGTCGATGGCGAGTATGCAGTCCATGTCAGGTGTTAACGCAAAAGAGGCCCGAAGGCCTCTTTTGCGTGTGCATCGTCATGAGGATGGATCCCCGAACCCGTGCCCTAGTTCAGGGTGGGGAAGGGGAACTCCGTGGCGCCATGGTCGTTCCAGGCCTGGATGAGATGCTTGCTCAGCTTCCGGGCCTTGTAGCTGACGTTACGCTTGGACCACAGCATTTCGCCGTTACGGGCATTGAACATG
>JAIVHA010000006.1 GCA_020201295.1 Lysobacteraceae bacterium
GAATTGTTTTGTGCCGGTAGGCCCGAGTGGGTCATGGTACCACTCCCGGCGGCTACCGGCATATGCACCCCCTTGGAGGCCGGGGGTGGCGGCAAAGTTCCCGGGCCGCCCGGGGGGTGGACGAAACCATTTGATTCGCCGGGCTAAAGTGCGGCAATCACGAACCGCTATGCTAGTCTGAGGATGGACTGAAGCATCCGTCATCCCGGCGCAGGCCGGAATGACGAATTGGACGAGATTTCGGTGCCAGCCAGGGTTTCCCACGGGAGGACGACAATCTCTCGCCGGAGGAAGGATCCCCCATGACGCGGGGTCGGGATGCTTCACCAGCAGGTGAAAGGGATGGAATCATGAATGCCGTTCGCAAGCTGATTGCCGAACGTTCCGTATTGCAGGGCGCCAATGCCGCCTATCTGGAGGACCGCTACGAGGCCTGGTTGCAGGATCCTGGCGCGCTCGATCCCGAGTGGCGCGCCTATTTCAACGAGCTCACGGCCGGCCAGCCGCTACCCGCGCCGTCGCGCCCGGCGGCGACCCCGTCCCCTGCACGCCCAACACCGGCGGCGCGCATGCAGACGGAAGTCCTGCAACTCATCAACGCCTACCGGGTACGCGGCCATCAGCACGCCGACCTGGACCCCCTGCGCATCTGCGAGCGCCCCCCGGTACCCGATCTCGATCCCGCCTTCCATGGTCTGGGCGAGGCGCACCTCGAACAAACCTTTGATACCGGCTCCCTGGTAGGCGAACCGCGCCGTACCCTGCGCGAGGTCATCGAGCAGTTGCAGCGGGTCTATACCGGCACCCTCGGTGCCGAGTACATGCACATCACCGATACGGACCAGAAGCGCTGGGTCCAGCGGCGCCTGGAAGGTGCGGGCGGCGACCCCGGTTTCGACGCGGGGCGGAAACGTCATATCCTCGAACGGCTCACTGCCGCCGAGGGCCTGGAGCGTTACCTGCACACCCGCTACCTGGGTCAGAAGCGTTTCTCGCTGGAGGGGGCCGATGCCCTCATACCTCTGCTCGATGAGCTGATCCTGCATGGCGGTTCCAATGGTGTCACCGACATGGTCATCGGCATGGCCCATCGCGGCCGCCTGAATGTGCTCATCAATACCCTGGGCAAGCAGCCCTGCGACCTGTTCCAGGAATTCGAGGGCAAGCACCAGCTGCGCGAGGAGGCCGGTTCCGGCGATGTGAAATACCACATGGGCTTTTCCGCCAACGCCGCCACGCCCGGCGGACCCGTGCACCTGTCCCTGGTGTTCAATCCTTCCCACCTGGAGATCATCGGGCCGGTGGTGGAGGGCTCGGTGCGGGCCCGTCAGCAGCGCGCCGGCGACCGGTGCGGCAACCGCGTGATCCCGGTCCTGCTGCATGGCGACTCGGCCTTCGCCGGCCAGGGTGTGGTGATGGAAAACTTCAGCATGTCCCAGGCCCGGGGCTACAGCACCGGCGGCACGGTACATATCGTCATCAACAACCAGATCGGCTTCACCACCAGCAATCCGGTGGATACCCGCTCCACCCTCTATTGCACGGACGTGGCCAAGATGGTGCAGGCGCCCATCTTCCATGTGAACGGGGACGATCCCGAGGCGGTGGTGTTCGTGGCGCGACTGGCGCTGGATTTCCGCATGGCCTTTCACAAGGACGTGGTCATCGATATGGTGTGTTACCGGCGCCAGGGTCACAACGAGGCCGACGAGCCCGCCGTTACCCAGCCACTCATGTATCGCGCCATTCGTGAACATCCCACCCTGCGCCAGCGCTATGTGGAACGCCTGCAGGGAGAGGCTTTGATCAATGAAGAGGAGGCACGGCAGTTGCAGGACCGGTATCGCGCTTCCCTGGACCAGTGCCTGATCGTATCGCCCCATTCCCAGGCGGGCATCGGCGCCACCAGCGAGATCGATTGGACCCCCTATCGGGGCACGAGCTGGGACCATCCCGTCGCTACCGCCATCAGCCTGCAGCGGCTGCGCGACCTGGCCCAGCGCATGCTGGCCCTGCCCACCGGCTTCGAATTGCATCCCCGCGTGGCCAACATCATGGCCGACCGGACCAAGATGGCGGCCGGTGCCCTGGCCATTGACTGGGGCTTCGCCGAGAACCTGGCCTACGCGGCCCTGCTGGAAGACGGCCATGCCGTGCGTCTTTCTGGCCAGGACAGCGGGCGCGGCACCTTCTTCCACCGCCATGCGGTACTGCACAACCAACAGGATGGCGAAGTCCACATTCCCTTGCAGCACCTGGATCCCGAACAGGCCAAGTTCATCGTCATCGATTCACTGTTGTCCGAGGAGGCGGTGCTGGCCTTCGAGTACGGCTTCTCCACCACCGACCCCGAGGCGCTGGTGATCTGGGAGGCCCAGTTCGGTGATTTTGCCAACGGTGCCCAGGTGGTGATCGACCAGTTCATCAGTTCCGGCGAGCACAAGTGGGGCCGCAAGTGCGGCCTGACCCTGTTCCTGCCCCACGGCTTCGAGGGCCAGGGCGCGGAACATTCCTCGGCGCGGCTGGAGCGCTTCCTGCAATTGAGTGCCGAGCACAATATCCAGGTGTGCGTACCCAGCACCCCGGCGCAGATGTTCCACATGCTGCGCCGGCAGATGCTGCGCCCCTATCGCAAGCCCCTCATTGTCATGACGCCGAAAAGCCTGCTGCGTCACCAGTTGTCCGTATCCAGCCTGGAAGACATTACCGCAGGTGCCTTCCAACCCCTGATCCCGGAAGTGGACGAACAGGATTCGCAAGCGGTACGTACGGTGGTGCTCTGTGCCGGCAAGGTGTACTACGATCTTCTGGAAGCGCGCCGCAAGCATGAGCGTGAGGACGTGGCCATTCTGCGCGTGGAACAGATCTATCCTTTTCCGCACGAGCGGCTGATTCAGGAACTGGAACGCTACCCCGAGGCCATGGATGTGGTCTGGTGTCAGGAAGAGCCACAGAACCAGGGTGCCTGGTACCAGACCCAGCACAATATTATGGAATGCATGCGTTCTGCCCAGCAGCTGCGCTATGCGGGGCGTCCCGCCTCGGCGGCACCGGCGGTAGGCCATTTCCCCACCCACATCGAACAGCAACGCGCCCTGGTGGCGCGGGCGCTGCAACTGGACGAGGCGTAAATTATGGAAGTGGAAGTACGTGTACCCACCCTGCCGGAATCGGTACAGGACGCCACCCTGGCCGACTGGCACAAGCAACCCGGTGACCGGGTCGAGCGAGACGAGGTGCTGGTGGACCTGGAGACCGACAAGGTGGTATTCGAGGTGCCGGCACCCCAGGCAGGTATCCTCCGGGAGATCCGTCATGAGCGCGGCGCCACGGTCAAGGCCGATGAGGTGATCGCGGTGATCGAGCCCGGGGCCGCCGCCAATGAGCCGGCCCCGCAAGCCAAAGCGCCGGCCAGCGCTGCCACGAGCGCGCGCGGTCAGGAACAGCAGGGCCCCGCGGTACGCCGCCTGCTGGAGGAACACGGCCTGGATGCCGCGGACATCGCGCCCAGCGGCAAGGATGGCCGGCTTACCAAGGCCGATGTACTGGAGCACCTGGAAGCCGCGTCGAAGCCCGCGTCGTCACCGCGCCCTGTCTCCACCTTGCCGGTCACCCCGGCAGCGCGCCCCGCCCCCATGCCGGAACCGTCCGGCACCGCGGAGGGGGTGCGCCGTGTGCCCATGAGCCGGCTGCGGGCACGCATTGCCGAGCGCATGGTGCAGGCCCAGCAGACGGCGGCTATCCTCACCACCTTCAACGAAGTGAATCTGCAGGCGGTGATGGAGCTGCGCAAGCGCCACCGCGAGGCCTTTGAAAAACGTCATGGCGTGAAGCTCGGTTTCATGAGTTTTTTCATCAAGGCGGCGGTGGAGGCCCTGAAACGCTTCCCCATCGTCAATGCCAGTGTCGAGGGCGAGGAGATTCTTTATCACGACTACTATGACATCGGCGTGGCGGTCTCGACGGAGCGCGGCCTGGTGGTGCCGGTGCTGCGCGGCGCCGATCGCCTGGGCTTCGCCGAGATCGAGGCGGGCATCACCGATTTCGCCAGCCGCGCCCGCGACGCCAAGCTGACCATGGAGGATCTCGATGGTGGCACCTTCACCATTACCAATGGCGGGGTATTCGGTTCCCTGCTGTCGACGCCCATTCTCAATCCCCCGCAAAGTGCCGTGCTCGGCATGCACAAGATCCAGGAACGCCCGGTGGCGGAACAGGGTCAGGTGGTGGTTCGCCCCATGATGTACCTGGCACTGTCCTATGACCACCGCATCATCGACGGCCGCGATGCGGTGCAGTTCCTGGTGGCCATGAAGGAAAACCTGGAAGATCCGGGACGGCTGCTGTTGCAGCTGTAGGCCTGTTGTCGATCAGTGGATGGATATTGATGATTGGCCACGGAATCTGCCCGGAAGACACGGAAACTGTTTACGTTGTAATGCAAGGCCCCTGTAGGAGCGGCCTCTGGCCGCGAACCGTATGTGGTGCGCCAGGCGTTCGCGGCCAGAGGCCGCTCCTACGGGTGGCTTCCATTGGCAGCAGTGCAATCTTTCCGTGTTTTCCATGGATTCCGTGGCCAGCTAACAAAAGGTATTGAGCATGGAACAGGATTACGAAGTCGTGGTGATCGGTGGCGGACCGGGAGGCTACGTGGCCGCCATCCGCTGTGCCCAGCTGGGTCTCAAGACCGCCTGCATCGATGCCTGGCGCAATGGCCAGGATATGCCGGCCCTGGGCGGTACCTGCCTCAACGTGGGCTGCATTCCCTCCAAGGCCCTGCTGCACAGCTCCGAGCTGTATTACCAGGCGCGTACGGCCTTTGGTGCCCATGGCATCAAGACCGGTGGCCTGGGTATCGACCTGGCGGTCATGCAGGCGCGCAAGGATAAGGTGGTGGAACAGCTTACCGGTGGCATCGAGGGTCTGTTCAAGGCCAACGGGGTCAGCTGGCTGCAGGGACATGGGCGCCTGCTGGATGGCACGCGGGTGGAGTTCACGCCTCATGAGGGCGAGGCCCGTACCCTGACACCCGGCCACGTGATCCTGGCTTCCGGTTCGCGCCCGTTGGAGATCGCCCTGGCACCGCTCGATGATGAGCATATCGTCGATTCCACCGGTGCCCTGGGTTTCACCGAGGTGCCGCGCCGTCTTGGCATCATCGGGGCCGGCATCATCGGCCTGGAACTGGGCAGCGTATGGAATCGCCTGGGCAGCGAGGTGGTATTGCTGGAGGCCCAGGAACAGTTCCTGCCCATGGTCGACGGCGAACTTTCCCGCCATGCCCTGAAGATTCTCGGCCAGCAGGGCCTCGACATCCGCCTCGGCGCGCGCGTGCTGGGCAGCGAGGTGATCGATGGCGAGGTGCGGGTGTCCTATCAGCAGGAAGGCGAGGAACGCAGCCTGGCCGTGGATCGCCTGGTGGTGGCCGTGGGCCGTCGCGCCAATACCGAGGACCTGATGGCCGAGGCGGCGGGTCTGGTGCTCGACGAACGGGGTGGTGTGGTGGTGGATGAATACTGCGCTACCAACATTCCCAATGTATACGCGGTCGGTGACCTGGTGCGCGGCCCCATGCTGGCGCACAAGGCTTCCGAGGAGGGTATGGCCGTGGCGGAGAGCATCGCCAGCGGCAGGCCCCACGGCTTGCGCCTCGATACCGTGCCTTCGGTGATTTATACGGAACCGGAGCTGGCCTGGGTGGGGGCCACGGAGCAGCAGCTCAAGTCACTGGGCACAGCCTACCGTGTCGGCAGTTTTCCCCTGGCCGCCAATGGGCGGGCGCTGGCCATGCAGGTCAAGCACGGACTGGCGAAGGTGCTGGCCCATGCGGAGACCGACGAGATCCTCGGGGTGCACATCCTGGGTCCGGGGGCCTCGGAACTGATCGCCGAGGCGGTGCTGGCCATGGAATATGCCGCCAGCAGCGAGGACCTGGCACGCACCATCCATGCCCATCCCACCCTGTCCGAGGCCTTGCACGAGGCGGCCCTGGCCGTGGACGGCCGCGCCATCCACCGCGTCAACCGGCGCTGATCAGGATCACATTCCCGGATAAATCGACGTCATTCCGGCGCATGCCGGAATCCATGTCTTGAGAAAACAGGCCGATGATGGCCCACCAGGCCATGGGCACGCCGCGCCAGCCCTTGGTCAGGCGCATGTGCAGCCAGGCGGCATAGTTCAGCCACACGATCAGCGCCCAGGTTTCCTTGGGATCCCAGGACCAGTAGCCGCCCCAGGCCTCGGCCGCCCATAGCGCGCCGAGTATGGTCGCCAGGGTGAAGAAGGCAAAGCCCAGGGCGATGGATTTGTACATCACGTCGTCGAGCAGGTCGAGGTCGGGCAGGCGCCGCGCCAGGGTGCTGCCGGGCCTGGCGCGCGCCGCGATCAGGTAGGCAACCCCGAGCATGGCGGACAGGGCGAAGCAGCCGTAGCCGACGAAGTTGGCGGGCACGTGGATCTTCATCCAGTAACTCTGCAGGGCCGGTACCAGGGGCTGGATCTCGTGGGCGCCGCGGTCGAAACTGTACCAGAGCAGGAAGCCGACCGCGGCCGAGATCACCAGCAGCACGAAGGCGCCCATGGCGCGGGTGCGGTAGCGGCCTTCATAGTAGAGGTACACCAGGGCGGTGATGATGGAGAACAGGATGAACACCTCGTAGAGGTTGCTCACCGGGATGTAGCCCACGTCCGCGCCCACCAGGTAGGTCTCGCGCCAGCGCACCATCAGACCCACCAGGCCCATGGTGGTGGCGGACCAGGTCATGGCGCTGGCCACCTTGCCCACGAAATCCGAGCCGCTGAGCAGGTGGGCGAAATAGGCGACGGTCGCCATCACGTACAGGGCGCTCATCCACATGACGGCGGACTGGCTGGATACCAGGAAGCGGAGGAAGAAATCCTGCTCCGCCAGGCCGAGGTCGGTGCCGTAGCGGCTGATGCCGAACAGGCTGATGATCACTACGGCCAGGCTCAGGGCGCGCGCCGGTTTCCACCGCCAGCCCAGGGTGATGAGGGCCAGCGTGCTGCCCGCCAGGATGGCGATCTCATAGACGTCCATGAGATGGGGGAGGTTGCGGTAGGCATAGATGCCGCCGGCGATTACCAGCGCGGCCCAGATCCAGTCGAACCAGCTCAGGGTTTTCCAGAACGAGGGCTTCTCGAAGCCCTGCATCATTTGTTGCTGTGTAACGGACATGGCGTGCCTCGCTGGTCGAGAGAGTTCACCGCGAAGTGTGCGGAGAATTCGAATGATTGACACTTATTCATGAAGATGGCACCCGTAGGAGCGGGCTCTGCCCGCGAACAGCCTGCGGTTACCGCTTCGCGGGCAGAGCCCGCTCCTACGGGCCTCCCTCATGGGCGCGGTGCCGGCCGATCCACGATGCCCAGCCGCTGTTCCAGTTCGCTGCGCAGGCGGGTGAATTCCTCGGCGAAATCCCGCTCGTGGCGATGGCCGGTGCCGGCAAACAGAAGACGGGTGTGGCCGTCCTTTTCTTCCACCCGGAACCAGAGCCGGCTGTGACGCACGTAGAACATCAGGAACACGCCCAAGGTCAGCAGGGCGCAGCCCAAGTACACTACATTCTTGCCGGGGGCACGGGCGATTTGCAACCCCGATGCCTGTAGGTGTTCAAAACCGGTCAACTGGGCGAAAAAGGGCGCGCCGTAGTGGCCGAGGGACGAGATGGCATTGAGGCTGTCGTCGAAGAATCGCGCGTCCGTCTCGGACATGCCCGGGGAGAAATCGATCCCTTCCCCGGCCAGGAGTTCCAGGTACAGCTCGCCAAGGATGGTCTGCAGCACCTTGAGGTAGGCATCCATCACCTGGGTGCGCCGCTCCTCCGGCGCCGAGCGGTTTACCTGTTCGAGGATGGCGTCGACGCCGCCCTGGGTGAACAGGCCCACCAGGTGGACCATGTTCTCGATGACCTCCTGGCGCAGCTCGGGGCGCTCCAGGGTCAGCTGGTCGAAGCTGCCGCGCGTGGTCTCCTCGGCCAGCTGGCGCACCCGCTCCTGGTCACGCAACAGGGCATTGAACTTGAGGAAGCGCTCCAGGCTGTACTTGCCGTCGGCGGGGATGTGCAGGTAGCGGAAGGGCTCCGCGGGGGTGGTGCGCACGCCGCTGATGAACATGGAGCGGCCTTCGAACTCCACCGGGGACATGTAGTTTTCGTACTCGCGTGCCGCGCCGGTCTCGTCGCGCAGCTTGTAGGTGAAACTGGGGCCATAGTTGCGGAACTGCTTGCCGGACGCGTCGTCGTCCTCCACGGGGTTCACGTTGTAGAGCTTGAAATCGGTCAGTTCCATGGTCAGCGGGCCGCGCGGGCTCGTCACCTTCACGTCCTGGAACACCGCGCTCTCGATGTCATGGGGCTGGAGCTCGCGGGCGAGCAGGGGCCAGGCGCGGATGTTGAGCTTGCTGCCGCCGTCGTTGAAGCTGGCCTGGTAGATGGCGTAGCCCTTGTAGATCAGCGGGTGATTGACGGCGATGGTGGACTCGAAGGGTTCCTCCAGTTCCGGGTCATGGATCACCAGGTCACTTTCAAAGGACTTGGGCTGGCCGGTGAAGTAGTGCTCGATGCGGAAGTCCTTCAGCTCGATGCGGAACGGCAGCGGCTGCACCAGGTAGCCGTCGCGCAGCTGCAGGAAGGCCAGGTTGGCGGAGGTCCCCTCGGCGATGGTGACCGAGCCGCGGAAGGACGGGTTCTTCACCGACAACCAGCTTTCCGCGGGCACCTGGGAGGCGGGGATGTCACGCGTTTCGACCTGGATCTGGCCGGAGCTTTCCTTGAGCTTGAGGGGGACGTTGCCGTCCACCAGGCCACCGATACAGATGATGACGATGGCCGCATGGGTGAAGACATAGCCGAGCCGGTTCCAGCTGCCCTTCATGGCGGCATGGATGCGGTGGTCGCCGTGATCCTGGCTGCGCAGGCGATAGCCATGCGTGCGCGCCATGGCCGCCAGCTGGGGGGTGACCTCGGCTTCCGGCCGGGGGACGACCCATTCCTGGCGATTATGAAAGGCGCGCAGGGAGTTGAGTCCTGCATGGGTGCGGAAGTGGGTGATGCTCCGGAGCATGGTGGGTGCATTGCGGTAGATGCACACGCTGGTGGAAACCACCAGGAAGCCCAGGATGAACAGGAACCAGCCGGCGCTGTACACATCATAAAGTGCCAGCTTTTCGAACACCTCGAACCAGAAGGGACCGAACTTGATGATGTAGTTCTGGTAGGGCTCGTTCTGTTTGAGCACCGTGCCGATCACCGAGGCTACCGCTACGGCCATCAACAGGGTGATGGCCAGGTTCATGGAACCGAGGAATTCCAGCAGGATGTGGGCGCGGGAGGGCGCGGCTCGGGTGCTGGCGGCTGGGCTGCTCACGGATTAGGGTGTCTTGGTCCCGGTTGGAGGCTGGAATCGCGCCATTGTAGCGGCTTGCTTGGGACAATGGACACGCCGATGGCGCGGGAGTTCAGGGGCTGGAGACCAGGAAGGGTGGCCTGGGCCACCCTTCCTGGTCAGGGCTCTGGCGAGTGAGCCTATTGCATGCCCTGGATGTAGGAGGCGACGGCCTGCATTTCCGCCTCGGTCATCTTGGTGGCGATGTTCTGCATCATCATGCCGGCGTCGTTGGCACGCTCGCCACGCTTGAAGGCCTTCAGCTGGTTGACCGTGTAGGCGGCATGCTGGCCGGCCAGGGCGGGGAAGTTGGCGGCCGGGTTGCCGGCGCCCATGGGGCCGTGGCACGCGATGCAGGCGGCTACGCCGGTGCTCATGTTGCCACCGCGGTACAACTGGCGGCCCTGATCGACCAGGTCGGGGTCGGCTTGGCCGGGCTTGGCGGTCTGGCTGGCGTAGTAGGCGGCCAGGTCCTGCATGTCCTGGTCGCTGAGGGGTGCGGCCATGGGGGACATCAGGGCATTGTTGCGATCGCCGTCCTTGAAATTACGCAGCTGCTTGACGAGGTAGTCGGGGTGCTGGCCGGCCAGGGACGGCCATTCCGGGTTCATGCTGTTGCCGTCGGCGCCGTGACAGGCGACGCAGCTGGCGGACTTGGTCTTGCCGGCAGCGGCATCGCCCGCGGCCAGGCTCGGGCCGGAGATGGCGAGCATGGAAACAACTGCTGCAAAAACAAACCACTTATTCATTTTACACCTGCTCCTGTCATTCAGCGGCGCTGGTCGGGAAACCAAAAAAGAGCCAGATTGTATACCAGCCACCCGGGTCCGGGTCAACTGCAAAGGTTTCATGACAAGCGCCGCCAAGACGGGGAAAATGCCTGCCATGACGAATCCTTATCAGCAGGCCCACTTTCTGATCAGTGCCCCCGACATCCGCTTTGCGCCCCCTGACGAGGGCGCGGAAGTGGCCTTCGCCGGGCGCTCCAACGCCGGCAAGTCCAGCGCGCTCAATGTGATCAGCAACCAAAAGGCGCTGGCACGCACCAGTAAAACGCCGGGGCGCACCCAGCAGATCAACTTCTTTGCCATGGACGAGGGGCACCGCCTGGTGGACCTGCCCGGCTACGGCTATGCCAAGGTGCCGATCAAAATGAAGCGCCAGTGGCAGGCGGCCCTGGGTGAGTACCTGGAGAAGCGCACGGCACTCAAGGGACTGGTCCTGCTGATGGACGTGCGCCATCCCCTGACCGAGTTCGATGTGCAGATGCTGGGCTGGACGGCGCAGGCGCGTCTGCCCACCCACGTGCTGCTGACCAAGGCCGACAAGCTCAAGCGCGGCGCTGCCCAGGCCAGCTTGCTGCAGGTGCGCAAACAGCTGGCGGGCCTGCATGCCTGGGCCACGGTACAGCTGTTCTCCGCCCTCGATCGTCAGGGGGTGGAAGAGGCGCGCAAACAGCTCGACCGCTGGCTGTTCCCGGAAACGGCGCATGACACCACCGCCCCGGAACCTCCCCCGTAGGAGCGGGCTCTGCCCGCGAACTGTCCGGGGACCCGCAGGCCGTTCGCGGGCAGAGCCCGCTCCTATGGAGACATGTTCGGACCGATTGCCAAATCGCGGGCAAAAAAAACCCCGGGTTGCAAGGGGGGGAAGCACCGGGGTTAAAACACCCGGCTTGGGGAAACCGGGTTGGAGGAATCCCGCTTCGGGGGGGGAAGCGGGACGGCGCTTGCGCGCCATGGGTAAAGGGTTTGTCAGTGTCTGGTCTCTATGGCGATCCTTGTGTCCTGGGTTACTGACCCGGTGCCGGTCCGGCGGCACCCGAATTCATCATCTGTGCACATAATAGGTCATTCCGGCGAGATTTAAAGGCTTGTGATGCAAATGCCGTTTGTGCTAGCTCAATGCGCCTCGTCCCAGTTATGACCTGCGCCCGATTCGACCCGGAGTGGCACGGATAGTTCCGCGGCCCCCTCCATGGCTTCGCAAATACCTGATTTTGCGAGCTCCAGGTCCTTTTCCACCACTTCGAACACCAGTTCGTCGTGGACCTGCATAATCAATGTGACGCCGAGGCCGGACCCTTTATTCCATGTTTCCACGCGCAGCATGGCACGCTTGATGATGTCCGCCGCCGTGCCCTGCATGGGGGCGTTGATGGCGGTGCGCTCCGCGGCCGCGCGGCGCTGGCCGTTGCGGTCGCGGATCTCCGGCAGGTAGAGGCGGCGGCCGAATACCGTTTCCACGTAGCCCTGTTCGCGGGCCTGTTCGCGGGTCTCGTCCATGTAGCGCTTCACGCCGGGATAACGCTCGAAATAGAGGTCCACGTAGCGCTGGGCGGAGCCGCGGTCGGTGCCCAGCTGGCGCGCCAGACCGAAGGCGGACATGCCGTAGATGAGCCCGAAGTTGATGGCCTTGGCGGAACGGCGCTGGTCGCCGCTCACCTGTCCCGGTGGGATGCCGAACACCTCGGCGGCGGTGGCGCGGTGGATGTCGGCATCGGCGGCGAAGGCCGCCAGCAGACCCTCGTCCCGCGACAGGTGGGCCATGATGCGCAACTCGATCTGGGAATAGTCCGCCGCCAGCAGGCGACAGCCCTCGGGCGCGATGAAGGCCTGGCGGATGCGCCGGCCCTCCTCGGTGCGGATGGGAATATTCTGCAGGTTGGGATCCGAGGAGGACAGCCGTCCGGTGGCGGCCACCGCCTGGTGATAGGAAGTATGCACGCGGCCGGTGTCGGTATCGATCTGTTCCGGCAGCTTGTCGGTGTAGGTGGACTTGAGTTTGCTGAGCGAGCGGTGCTCGAGCAGCACCCGCGGCAGTTCGTGGCCCTGATCCGCCAGCTCCTGTAGTACGTTCTCCGCCGTGGAGGGCGCGCCCTTGGGGGTCTTGCTCAACACCGGCAGTTCCAGCTTGTCGAACAGGATCTCCTGGATCTGCTTGGGCGAGCCCAGGTTGAAGGGCTGGCCGGCGATGTCGTGGGCCTGTGCCTCGATTTCATGCAGGCGCTTGGCCAGCTCCCGGCTCTGGATGGCGAGCAGCTTGCGGTCCACCAGCACGCCGCGCTGCTCCATGGCGGCCAGAATGGGGATCAACGGGATCTCGATGTCCTGGTAGACGGCACGCAGGCCGGCTTCCGCCTGCAGCTTCGGCCACAGGGTTTCGTGCAGGCGCAGGGTGATGTCGGCGTCCTCGGCGGCATAGGGCGCGGCCTCCTCGATCGCCACCTGGTTGAAGCTGAGTTGTTTGGCGCCCTTGCCGGCCACCTCTTCGAAGAGGATGGTCTGGTGGTCGAGGTATTTGCGCGCCAGGGAATCCATGTCGTGGCGGGTGGCGGTGCTGTCCAGCACATAGGATTCCAGCATGGTGTCGTGGGCGATACCGCGCGCGCAAGCTGGTGGTCTCCGTATCGAAGGCGAACAGCTCGGCCCGCTCCAGTCGTTCGAGCCAGGCATCGAGCTGCTTCTGTGTGAGTATGGTTTCGTAGTCGGCGTCCAGCGGTTCGCGGACGGCGGAAGGGCTGACTTCCGGTGCCGCACCTTCGTCCAGCTGGCGCAGCCAGGTGTTGAACTCCAGCGTTTTGTACCACTCGCGCAGGGTATCCCCGTCCGGTTCCCGGCGTCGCAGGCTGGCGGGGTCGTCTTCCAGTTCCACATCGCAGCGGATGGTGGCGAGCTGGCGTGACAGGGCCAGGGTGTCGAGGCTGGCGCGCAGGCTTTCACCCACCTTGCCCTTGATCTCGTCGGCATGGGCGATGATCTCGTCCAGGGAGCCATATTCGTTGAGCCACTTGGCCGCCGTCTTGGGGCCTACCTTGGGCACACCGGGGATGTTGTCGGAGGTATCGCCCACCAGGGCCAGGTAGTCGATGATGCGCTCCGGCGGCACACCGAATTTTTCCACCACGCCGGCGGGGTCCAGCAGGGTGTTGCTCATGGTATTGATGAGGGTGACCTGCTCGTCCACCAGCTGCGCCATGTCCTTGTCGCCGGTGGAGATGAGGGTGTGCCGGCCCTCGCGCGAGGCCTGGCGCGCCAGGGTGCCGATGACATCGTCCGCCTCCACCCCGGCCACCTGCAGCAGGGGCAACCCCATGGCGCGCACCAGGGCGTGCAGGGGGGCGATCTGGGCGCTCAATTCCTCGGGCATGGGCGGCCGGTGGGCCTTGTATTCGGTGAACAGTTCGTCGCGGAAGGTCTTGCCCTTGGCATCGAATACCACGGCAATCTGTTCCGGCGTATAGTCGGCGATCAGTTTGCGCAGCATATTGGCCACGCCGTACACCGCCCCGGTGGGTTCGCCCCGGGAGTTGGTCAGTGGGGGCAATGCGTGAAAGGCACGGTACAGATAGGACGATCCATCCACCAGGACAAAGGGGTTGGGTTTGTGCATTGGGTCGGGCTCCCGGCTCGTTTCCGTCGCGGCAAGGTCGCCATGGTATCATTCCGGCCCGGCGCGCATGCCAACGGTATGAAATTTGCACCGTCACAGGGGTGACGGAATTCCAACAGGGCCCTTCGGGCGGGCAGGACAGGCAGACAATGGACGAAGACAAGAATCTGGTGCGGCGGGGCCTGGTCCCCATCAACGACACCCAGCTGACCCGTGAATCCTGGAAGATTTTCCAGATCATGGCGGAATTCGTGGAAGGCTTCGAGCGCCTGGCGCGCATCAAGCCCTCGGTGAGCATCTTCGGTTCGGCGCGCACCCCCACGGATCACCCTTACTATATATTGGCCGAGGAGATCGCGCGGCAGCTGTCCGATGCCGGTTTCTCCGTGGTCAGCGGCGGCGGCCCGGGCATCATGGAGGCGGCCAACAAGGGCTGTTACGGCGGCAAGTCGCCGAGCATCGGTCTCAACATTCAGCTCCCCCATGAACAGGCCGGCAACGAATACCAGGACATTGCCCTCAACTTCCGCCACTTCTTCTCGCGCAAAGTGATGTTCGTGAAATACGCCTCGGCCTACGTGGTGCTGCCCGGAGGCTTTGGCACCCTGGACGAGTTGGCGGAGATCCTCACCCTGGTGCAGACCGGCAAGACCCGGCGTATCCCCATCATCCTGGTGGGTAGGCAGTTCTGGACCGGACTGCTGGACTGGTTCCGGCAGACCCTGGTGGGCGAGGGCACCATCTCCCCCGAGGACATGGACCTTTTCCAACTGCTGGACGAACCCGGCGAGGTGGTGGATGCTATATTCCATCACTACGAACACCGCGGCTTCGAGCCTTCCGCACGGGAGCGAGAGCTGCTGCTCGAGCTCTGATGACCAAGGATTTCCCCATGCCCTACCTGTTGCTTGTCCTGACCCTGATGGCCGCCCCGGCAATGGCCGACAATGGTGCGCAACTGCCGGACCTGGCACCGCCTGCGCTGCCGGGCACCGTCTCCGATGAGCTCGAACCCGAGGTCACCATCCGTCGCGACGGCGGCGGGCGGGTCGAGGAATACCGGATCAACGGCCAGCTTTATATGGTAAAGATCACGCCCGCCAAGGGTCCGGCCTACTACCTCATGGACACCAATGGCGACGGCGAGCTGGAATCGCGTCGCGGAGAACTGGATCCCCGGCTGCTGGTGCCGAACTGGGCGATTTTCCGCTGGTAGAAATGGCCGCCGCAGGTGGTTCCGCATCCCACCTGTAGGAGCGGCCTTCGGCCGCGAATGATATGTGCCACGCCAGGTTCGCGGCCGAAGGCCGCTCCTACAGGATGTGCCTGTGCCACGCTGGTTCGCGGCCGAAGGCCGCTCCTACAGGATGTGCCTGCGCCACGCTGGTTCGCGGCCGAAGGCCGCTCCTACAGGCAGTCACATGAACCGCAAGCCTGTATGATGCCCACCCCATGAATACCCGTCCCCTGCTTGTTCTGGCCGACCGCCTCGACACCCTGGCGGAATGGACCGGCCGCGCCGTAGCCTGGCTGACCCTGGGCGTCGTGCTCGCCACCTTTGCCGTGGTGGTGCTGCGCTACGGTTTCAGCCTGAGCTCGACCATGCTGCAGGAATCGATCCTGTACCTGCATGCCACGGTTTTCATGCTCGGCGCCGCCTATACCCTCAAGCAGGGTGGTCATGTGCGGGTGGATATCTTCTATCGCAAGCTGTCGCCAACGTCCCGTGCCTGGGTCGATCTGGCCGGTGTCCTGTTCCTGTTGCTGCCGGTCTGTGTGTTCCTGTTCTGGGTGAGCGGGGACTACGTGTCCAGCGCCTGGTCCATTCGCGAGGGTTCCCGTGAAGCGGGGGGGCTGCCCTGGGTCTATGTGCTGAAGACCGTTATCCCCCTCATGGCCGCGCTGCTCATCCTGCAGGGCATCTCCCAGCTGTGCCGCAGCCTGGCGCAGTTGCTGGGCGAGGACATGGCATGAGCGAATTCCTGCCCCTGCTGATGTTCCTGGCGGTCTGCCTGGTGCTGATGGCGGGCTATCCCGTGGCCTTTACCCTGGCAGGCACGGCCCTGGCCTTCGGCTATGGCGCCTTTGCCTTCGGGTTGTTCGATCCCGTCTACCTGGAGGCGCTGCCCAACCGCATCTACGGCATCATGATGAACGAGACCCTGGTGGCCGTGCCCCTGTTCGTGTTCATGGGTGTGATGCTGGAACGTTCGCGGGTGGCCGAGAACCTGCTGGAAACCATGGGTGGCCTGTTCGGTTCCCTGCGTGGTGGCCTGGGTATCTCGGTGATCCTGGTGGGCATGCTGCTGGCGGCCAGCACGGGGATCGTCGGCGCCACGGTGGTGACCATGGGCCTGCTGGCCCTGCCCACCATGTTACGGCATGGCTATGACCCGAAGCTTTCCACCGGCGCCATCTGCGCCTCGGGCACCCTGGGACAGATCATCCCGCCCTCCATCGTGCTGGTGCTGCTGGGGGATGTGCTGTCCTCGGCCTATCAGCAGGCACAGCTGGGCGCGGGTGTGTTCGCGCCCAAGACCGTGTCCGTGGGAGATCTGTTCGCCGGCGCCCTGATCCCGGGTCTGGTGCTGGTGGTGCTGTACATGGCGTATCTCATGCTGGTGGCGCTGTGGCGTCCCGATGCCCTGCCACCGGTGAACCGGACACGGGAACGGGTGGGCATGAGCCGGCTGCTGGGCGCCCTGCTGCCGCCTTTGCTGCTCATCGTCGCGGTGCTGGGTTCCATCATCGGTGGCGTGGCCACGCCTACCGAGGCCGCTTCCGTGGGGGCGGTGGGCGCCCTGCTGCTGGCCGCCGCGCAGCGGCGCTTCGACCTCGTCATGTTGCGCGAAGTCATGCGCAGCACCCTGCGTATAACCAGCATGGTATTCCTGATCTTCATCGGCGCGTCGGTGTTTTCCCTGGTATTCCGCGGCCTGGGCGGCGATGAACTGGTGGAGGCGCTGCTGACCAGCCTGCCCGGTGGCGTGCTGGGTGCCATGCTGGTGGTGATGTTGATGATGTTCCTGCTGGGCTTCGTACTCGACTTTATCGAGATTACCTTCGTGGTGGTGCCCATCGTGGCGCCGGTGCTGCTGGCCATGGGGCTGGATCCCGTGTGGCTGGGGGTGATGATCGCCATCAACCTGCAGACCTCCTTCCTGACCCCGCCCTTCGGTTTCGCGCTGTTCTACCTGCGCGGCGTGGCGCCGCCGGAAATCGCCACCGCTGACATCTACCGCGGGGTGATGCCCTTCGTCGCCATCCAGCTGCTGATGCTGGGCCTGCTGGCCCTGTGGCCCGCCCTGGCCACCTGGTTGCCGGGGGTGGTGTACGGTAGCTAGGGCATGTTACCCATGGCCGTGTACGCGATGCCGGCATGGGATGACCGGATGCTACCTGTAGGAGCGGGCTCCGCCCGCGAACGGTTTGCGGTGTGTCCGTCACGGCCGTTCGCGGGCGGAGCCCGCTCCTACAAAAAGTCGGGCCGCAGCCCGACAGCTCCAGGGCAGTGTTACGACCCGCGTGCGTTCAGGTAGGCCCGCTCCGACAGGTCATGCCAGGCCATGGCCTGTTCGCGGAAGGCGAGGAAGGACTCGTACACCTTGCGCGACAGGGCATCCTTGTCGGCGATCTCCGCCACCACCTCGTCGGACATCTTGCGAATGGTGGCCAGTACGTCGTCGGGGAAGCGGCGCAGCTCCACCTGGTGTTCGTCCACCAGGCTGCGCAGGGCATCGTTGTTGCGCGCCGTGTATTCCGACAGCATGTCCAGGTTGGCCACCTTGCAGGCATTCTTGACGATGCTTTGCAGGTCGGGGGGCAGGGCCTCGAAGGCCTTGCGGTTGATGAAGCACTCGAGCGTGGTGCCCGGCTCGTGCCAGCCAGGATAGTAGTAGTAGCGCGCGGCGCGATGCAGGCCGAAGGCGAGGTCGTTGTAGGGGCCGACCCATTCCACGGCATCGATGGCGCCGGACTGCAGGGAGGTGAACAGCTCGCCGCCGGGCAGGTTCACCGGGGTTCCGCCGGCGCGCCGCAATACCTCGCCACCCAGGCCCGGGATGCGCATCTTGAGCCCCTGCAGATCCTGCACGGAATGGATTTCCTTGTTGAACCAGCCGCCCATCTGCACGCCGGTGTTGCCGGCCGCGGTGGGCACCAGCCCGAAGGGTGCGTACACCTCTTCCCACAGTTCCATGCCGCCAGCGTGATACAGCCAGGCGTTCATCTCCTGGCCGGTGAGGCCGAAGGGCACGGCGGAGAAGAACTGCGCCGCTTCGCTCTTGCCCTTCCAGTAGTAGGACGCCCCATGCCCCATCTCCGCCGTGCCGCGGCCCACCGCATCGAAGATCTCGAAGGGCGGCACCAGCTCGTTGGCGCCGTAGACCCGTACCTGGACGCGGCCGCCGCTCATTTCTCCGATGATCCTGGCCAGGTAGTTGGCGCCCGTACCCATGCCCGGGAAGTTCTTGGGCCAGGTGGTGACCATCTTCCATTGGAAGGTCTCGCTGCGTGCGGTGGGCGCGCTACCGGGGCTACCCTGGTCTTGCGGCTGGCAGCCGGCGGCGAGGGTGCCGCCCGCCGCCAGGGTGCCGGCGCCAAGCTTGTGGAGAAAGGTGCGGCGTTTCATGGGCTATCCTGTTCGCTAGTGACTGGAATGGGCCGCATTGTACGCACCCGGGTGGCCCAGGGGTATGGCAGGGGCAGCCAGGGTCTGCCGGGAGAATAGTCTTGCAATGGTGGTCGGTTATGGCATGATACTGCGAGAAATTATTGGAACAGTTTGTAACTGTCGTTTATAAAAGGGATTTTAAGGAGTGTAACGACACCACGCACCCGGCAGGGTCTGCACGAGGAGGGTCCATAGAGACCTATGGAGCAAGAACCCAAGCGCGCAGTTGCAGCCTTCACCGCTCTGATGTTGGCGAGTTTCACCCTGACCCCCGTCGTCGGCCTGCTGGGGGCCCAATTGTTCGGCCTGACCGACGCGCAACAGCTGTGGCGGGTCATGAGCCACGGTGCCCTGCCCCTGTTCCTGATCACCATGCTGGTGTGGACCGGGGTGTATTTCTGGCATTTCCTGTTGCCCCTGGTGCGCTGGGCCGATGAACATCCGGAGGGCGCCAACGCTCCCGCTCACCTGCACCGGCGCCTGGCGCGCTTCAGCCGCGACTACTGGGGCCTGTTCTTCCTGTATTCCGTGGCCACGCCCCTGATCTACTTCTATGCCTTGCATGGCCTGGTGGCCACCCGCCAGTTCACCGGCTTTTTCAATTTCCTGCTGCTGCAGATGTCC
This sequence comes from Lysobacteraceae bacterium, assembly GCA_020201295.1. Lineage (GTDB taxonomy): Bacteria > Pseudomonadota > Gammaproteobacteria > DSM-19610 > DSM-19610 > JAIVHA01. Next base: position 19,094 of record JAIVHA010000006.1, read on the forward strand.
TGTGCCGTGCTGGTGGGCCTGCCCGCCTACCTGCTGGCCCAGGATCGCATCGGCCTCCTGGTGAGTCGGCTCAGCCTGCGCAAGGTACAGTTGAGCCTGAGATCCAAGACCCTGCTGCTGGGCGGTTTCGTGCCCTTGCTGTCCTATTCGATCCTGATGCAGTATCACTGGCTGCAGAGCGGCAGCCTCGGCACCGACCTCATGGTGATCTGGATATCACTGGGCCTGGTGACGCTCACCACCAGCCTGCTGGCCAGCCGCAGCACCAGCCGTTCCCTGGCGCCCGTGCAGGAGATGCTCGGCCGCAGCGGGGCTTCCGCCACCCGCGACCTGGCCCAGTTGCGCCCCCAGTCCACGGATGAAATCGGCTACCTGACCCAGACCCTGGGGCGCCTGTTCCAGCGCCTGGGTGACCAGGAGTCCCATACCCGTGCCGTGGTGGAAACGGCCGCCGAAGGCATTATCGTCACCGACGAGGAAGGCCATATCGAGACCTTCAACCCCGCCGCCGAGCGCCTGTTTGGTTTCCTGGCCGGCGAGATTCGCGGCCGCCCCCTGAGCTGGCTGATTCCCGCCATCCAGGATGTGGGTCTGGCCTGCACGGTCGGCCCCGGAGAACAGGAAATGCGCGGTTCCCACCGCAATGGCGCCTCCATCCAGCTGTCGGTGCGGGTCACGGAAATGGACATCAGCGGGCGGCGCATGTACACCTGCATGGTGGCAGACATCACCCAGCGCAAGCTGGCCGAGTCTCAGCTGCAACATGCCGAGTCGCGCTACCGTGACCTGGTGGAGACCGCCCATGACCTGGTCTGGGCCACCGATGCCGAGGGGCACTGGACCTACCTCAATCGTGCCAGCAAGGCTATTTATGGGCGCGCGCCCGACGAGATGCTCGGTCGCCACATCACCGAATTCAATGCCCCGGACGCGGGTAACCGTGACCGGGTGGCCTTCGAGGAACTGTTGCAGGGCAACGAGCTGGTGCAGTACGAGACCGTGCACCTGGACCAGAACGGGGAATCCCATCACCTCAGCTTCAATGCCAAGGTGCACCTGGATGCCGAGGGCCGGGTGGAACGGGTCAGTGGTACCGCCCGCGATATTACCGACCAGAAGGCCTTCCAGCAGCAACTGACCTACCATGCCGAGCACGACTCCCTCACCGGCCTGTTCAACCGCCATTATTTCCAGCAGGAGCTGGAGCGCACCGTGGCGCGGGTGGCGCGCAATGGCGCCGGTTGCGCCCTGTGCTACATCGACCTCGACCAGTTCAAGTACATCAATGACACCCTGGGCCATGCGGCCGGTGACCGCCTGCTGATCGAGATCACCCGCCTGCTCGGCGATCATGTGCGCGAAGGCGACCTGCTGGCCCGTTTTGGCGGCGACGAGTTCACCTTGCTGCTCTACAACATCGAGGCGCGCAACGTGCTGGCCGTGGCCGATCATTTCCGGCGCCGCTTCGAGGAGTTCAAGTTCCTGGAGGATGGCAAGGCCTTCAATGTGAGCTGCAGCATCGGCGTCACCGTCATCGACCAGTCGGTGGCCTCGGCGGAGGAAGCCCTGTCCCATGCGGACATCGCCTGCAACCTGGCCAAGGCCCAGGGTCGTAACCGCATCAATCTCTACGATCCCGACGACACCAAGAAGGCCGGCATGGCCGAGGACATGGGCTGGGCGGCGCGGGTGCGGGAGATGCTGGAACAGGACCGCTTCCAGCTGGTCTACCAGCCCATCGTCAGTATCCCCCAGGGCAATGTGCAGGACTACGAGGTGCTGGTGCGCATGAAGTGCGACGATGGCGAGGTGATCCTGCCCGGCGGCTTCATGCCGGCGGCGGAGCGTTTCGGCCTGATCCACGCGGTGGACCGCTGGATCGTCACCCGCGCCATCCGTTACCTGGCCAAGATGCGCATCGACAATGACGAGCTGCGTTTCTCCATCAATCTTTCGGGCAAGGCCTTCGACGACGAGCTGCTGCTGCCGCTGATCCAGCGCCTGATCCAGGAAACGGGGCTGGATCCCGCCTGGTTGACTTTCGAGATCACCGAGACCGCCGCCATCGCCAACCTGTCCGCGGCGGCCACCTTCATCGGCGCCCTCAAGCAGATTGGTTGCCAGTTCGCCCTGGACGATTTCGGCTCCGGCTTCTCGTCCTTCGCCTACCTCAAGCACCTGCCGGTGGACAAGCTCAAGATCGACGGCTCCTTCGTGCAGAACATGGCCACCAGTGCCGTCGACCAGGCCATGGTGAAGTCCATGAACGAAGTGGCCCATGCCCTGGGCAAGGTCACCATCGCCGAATACGTGGAAAACCGCGAGTCACTGGAGTTGTTGCGCGAGATCGGCGTCGACTTCGCCCAGGGAAATTTCCTCGGCAAGCCGCGCGAGGCGCTGCTCAACATCGCCCGCATCCCCTATGCGGGCAGCGTGGTGCATCAGAATTGACCGTGCCGTGAATCCCCTGTAGGAGCGGCCTTGGCCGCGAAGGGTTCGCGGGCGAAGCCCGCTCCTACGGGGCTTGTCATGATACCGCCTCCAGGTTGGCATAGGCCACCACCAGCCACTTGGCACCGGCCCCCGAAAAATTCACCTGCACCCGGGCATGGCCGCCCTGGCCCTCGTAGTTCAATACCACGCCGTCGCCGAACTTCGGGTGGCGCACCTGTTGCCCGAGGCGCAGGGCGGAGGGATCGTCCGGCGCGGTGACGGGGGTTTGCGCCTCGCGCTGCCAGGGCCGGCTTACCTGCACCCGCGGCCGTACTTCCTCCACCAGTTCCGCCGGCAGCTCGCGGATGAAGCGCGAGGGTACGCTGTAGGAATCGCTGCCGTGCAGGCGGCGGTGCTCGGCGCAGGTCAGCACCAGCTGCTTCTCGGCGCGGGTGATGCCCACGTAGCAAAGACGCCGTTCCTCCTCCAGGCGCCCCGGCTCCTCCACGGAACGCTGGTGGGGGAACAGGCCTTCCTCCATGCCGCACAGGAACACCAGCGGGAACTCCAGGCCCTTGGCGGAATGCAGGGTCATGAGCTGCACGCAGTCCTCCCAGGCTTCGGCCTGGCCCTCGCCGGCCTCCAGGGCGGCGTGTGCCAGGAAATCGGCCAGCGGTGAAAGTTCCTCTTCCAGCCGCGGCGCGTAGCCGCGCGCGGCGTTGACCAGTTCCTCGAGGTTCTCGACGCGCGCCTGGCCCTTTTCGCCCTTCTCCTTGGCGTAGTGTGCCTTGAGGCCGCTGGCGTCGACGGTGGCCTCCACCTGCTCGCCCAGTTCAAGGCCCTCGATACTGGACGCCATCTGGTCGATGCCGTCGAGGAAGGCCTGCAGGGCATTGCGTGCCCGGGCCGTCATGTCCGGGGACCGCGCCAGCTGCCGGGCGCTCTGCCACAGCGTCTGGCTCAGGGTTTTGGCCTGGCGGCGGATCTCCTCCAGGGTGCGCTCGCCGATGCCGCGCGGCGGCTGGTTGACGATGCGCTCGAAGGAGGCATCGTCCTCGCGGTGGCTGCACAGGCGCAGGTAGGCCAGGGCGTCCTTGATCTCGGCGCGTTCGAAGAAGCGCAGGCCGCCGTAGACGCGATAAGGCATGCCGGCCTGGATGAGGCGTTCCTCGAACACCCGCGACTGGGCGTTGGAGCGATACAGGATGGCCACCTCGCTGCGCCGGTTGCCTTCCTCCACCCAGTGCTGGATGCGTTCGATCACATAGCGCGCCTCGTCCTGCTCGTTGTAGGCGGTGTAGAGCTGGATGGGATCGCCGTCGTGGCCGTCGGTCCACAGGTTCTTGCCCATGCGGTCGGCATTGTGAGCGATGAGGGCATTGGCGGCGCGCAGGATGGCGCCCGTGGAGCGGTAGTTCTGTTCCAGGCGGATCACCCGGGCGTTGGGAAAATCCTTCTGGAAGCGATGCAGGTTCTCGATCTGGGCACCGCGCCAGCCGTAGATGGACTGATCGTCGTCGCCGACGATGGTGATGTGGCCGTGGCGCGCCGCCAGCAGGCGCAGCCAGGCGTACTGGATGCGGTTGGTGTCCTGGAACTCGTCCACCAGGATGTGCTGGAAGCGTTCCTGGTAATGGGCCAGCAGCTCCGGATGCTGCAGCCACAGCTCGTGGGCGCGCAGCAGCAGTTCGGCGAAATCCACCAGGCCCGAACGCTGGCACAGTTCCTCGTAGGCCTGGTAGAGCAGGACGTACTGTTTCTGGGTGCACCAGCACCCGGGTCTTGCCGCTGCCGGCCCCGGCCAGCACCAGCAGGGGCTGCTGGGGGGCAGTGACGGCCTCGCGCTGGGCATCGTTCAGGGAATCGATGATGGGGGATACGTCCATCGGCGCAGTCTACCAAACCCCGGTGGTGGTTCGGGCATATAAACCAGAGCCTCGATAGCCACGGAATCCACCGTTAAAGTTTGTGTCTCCGGAGTCGATGGCTGGGTTAGGGGAGGTCCGGCTTCCGGCGTCCCGTTTTGCTGGTGCCCTGACCATGTCCGCCCGATCTCGCTTGAATCCGCTGCGAATATTGCTGCCCGCTCTGGCAGGTGTGCTGGCGTTTCCGGCCCTGGCCGGGGTCCAGCAGCACCAGGCGCGACTCCATGAGGCAGCCTGGGAGGCCAGAGCCGCCCGTGTTGCAAACCGAAGCGCACTTGTCCTCGGACCCGACGGACTGGAAGCACCAGACCGCGCCGCGCGGGCTCGACCCCCTGGAGGCCGTCCTGGGCCGGGAGCCTTTTCGGGTGGAGGGGGTGCGTGCCCAGCGCCTGTTCACGGAACTTGAACAGGGCATGGCGCCGACACTGCAATACCGGGACTGGTTCGATGGCCAGGACCTGGTGACGGTGCGTATTTTGCCCGTCTTCTTCCGTACCGCCCAGCGCGAGTTCCAGGACTGTGTCGGCGACCCCAGCCACTTCGGGATGGCGGAGGGTGAGGCGACGCGTGTTTATTTCCCCTTCGATTCCGCCCGCATCACATCCCTGGGCAGCGAGGTGCTGGAACAAACGGCGCGCCACCTGCGCAACCGGGGACGAGGCCTGGTGCTGGTGGAGGGTCATGCGAGCGACGAGGGTGGCGCGGAGTACAACCTGGCCCTGTCCCGCAAGCGCGCCATTATGGTGCGTAATTTCCTCATGGAGCGTGGTATCCCCCGCGGTCGCTTCGAGCTGCGTTTCCTGGGCGAGACGCGTCCCCGCGCCGACAACGACACCGAGGCGGGCCGGCTGCGCAACCGGCGGGTCGAGTTGAGCGCGGCCGGCAGCCCTTAGGAGCCTGTCGGAATACCGGCTCCCGGACCCTTTCCAGCCTGTGTTCATGGGCTCGATTGGCAATTAATAAGTTAGAAAAACTTATTATTATTAATTAATTGAAAACTGCATATCTATCTGTTTCAACGTATTTCTGTTGGAAAATTTTTTGATTTTTGTTGTCATCACTTCAGGCGTGGAGTAGCATCCGGCATCAATAAGAATCAGATCCGGAGACGCAGGTTGTGGTGAGGGAAGGCAGGGGTGACCGGGTAAGGCAGGAAGGTCACATCGACAGGAATGCGCGTCCGTACCTGCAAAGCGCATCAGGGCACCGGAAG
>JAIVHA010000247.1 GCA_020201295.1 Lysobacteraceae bacterium
GTGGCGGTGATCGTGCCGCTCGGCCAGTGCCTTGCGGATGCGATCCCGTGCCTCGGGGGAAAGATCGGGACCCTGCGCATCCGACTCACTGAGCCGGGCCAGTTTGCGCAGGGTCCTGCGCAGCAGGCGGATCTGCCGCTCGAAACGCCGGCAGCTCACGCACATCCACAGGTGCAGACGCAGCCCCCAGCGTTCCCGCCGGCCCAGGGCTCGTTCCTGGGATTCCGATACCAGCTGGCTGGCTTGTCTGCAGGTCAACACTCCGATCTAGCCTCCGGTCTTTCCGACCCAGTTCCGGTCGAGACACTGTCTCAGCCCCATGCGGGCCCGGTACAGCATCGTCCAGAGGTTGGTCGGGGTAATGGCCAGTTCCTGACAGATATTTTCCGTGCCTTCCTCCATGACCTCCCGCAGCACGAACAGCCGGGCCAGGCGCGCGGGCAGGCGGTCCAGGCAATATTGCAGGAGGGTCCAGAATTGCTGGTTCTCGAGCGTGGCCTCGGGGTCGCCCCAGTCGGCGAGCCGGGCGCTCCAATGACCCTCGGAGGTGAAGCTTTGTTCCAGTGGCTCATCCATCGGCTCGTCCGGGTCGTCCTGGTTCACCACCCGCGCCTCATGGCGGAACTGGTCCAGGATCTTGTGCTTGAGGATGCCGACCAGCCAGGTGCGCACGCTGGCCTTGCCGGAAAAGCGTTCGCGTCCCTGCAGGGCGGCGAGCAGGGTTTCCTGCACCGCCTCCTCGGCCTTGTGCGGATCCCGCAGCCGCAGCAGGGCATAGCGATAGAGGACATCGCCGTGGGCGGCCAGCCATTCCTCGGGGCGGTCGATGGTGCCTTCCATGCCGGAATTCCTCGTGGTCTAGCGGAGTTTTCGCAGGTTGGCCAGGATGGCCATGCGATAGGCGTCGATGGCATCGTTGATCGCCGCGACACTTTCATCCGATTCGCCGACCTTGTGCCAGTGATCGCCCCAGGTGGCCTTGAGCCGTTCGGCCTCGTCGGGTACCGGCGCGGGGATGACCTGGCTCAGGTCGTGGATGGTCAGTACATGGGCCCAGCCCGCACGGGGGTTGCCCTGTTCGGGGTCGCGGTCATAGTGGCCGAAAAACACGACTCGCTGCAGGGCGCCCACCTCGGTCAGCACCTCGAAACCGGCCATGCGGATATTGCTGTTCAATTCGGTGCGTTCATTGCGCCAGGTGTTGTAGCCCAGGCCGGAGAGCGCCACGGTCAGGCTGATGATGGCGACCAGGTTGTTGCGGACCTGTGTAAGGATGGGAGTGCTCATGACTACTGGTATCCGCTGGCTCGGGTGCCAAGGTCCTGGCACCCTCATGTCGGAGACAGTAGTTGAAATAGACCGACCGGTCAACTACACTGCCGGGCATGAGCACCCACCCCGACACCCGCCAGCGCATCGTCGCCAGTGCACGAGACCTGATCTACAGCCGCAGCTATGCGGATGTGGGCGTGGCCGAGATCTGCGCGCGGGCCGAGGTGCGCAAGGGCAGTTTTTACCACTTCTTTTCCAGCAAGCAGGAATTGGCCCTGGCGGTCATCGATGAGTTGGGCATGGCCCTCGAGGACCAGGTGCTGGGGCCGGCCTTCGCCCGGGACCTTCCGCCACTCCAGCGCCTGGAGCGTTTCCTCGAGGCCCTGCATGCCTTCCAGCAGGGTACGGCAGAGCAGGCAGGACATATGCTGGGTTGCCCCTTTGGCAACCTGGCGCTGGAACTGGCGACCCGTGACGAGGTCATCCGCCGCAAACTGGAGACGGTATTTGCCACCATCCAGGCGCGCTTCGAACGGGTGCTGGAGGAAGCCACGGCCAACGAGGTCCAGGCCCTGGATATCCCCGCCACCGCCCAGGCCATGCTGGCCTACATCGAGGGTGTGCTGCTGATGGCGAAGACCACCGATGATGCCGGCCTGATCCCGCGCCTGGGCCCGGCATTTCTGCAGATCCGTATCCCGGCTGCAACGATTTGAATTTTTTTGGCCAAGAAATTTACCGACCAGTCAACTTTAAGGAAAGTCTGTCTCATCCGTCATGCCGGCGCATGCCGGCATCCATTTCCCTGATCCTTCTGGATTCCGGCATGCGCCGGCATGACGAAATAGCAATTAATCAGGGATTCCCTAAGCAAAAGGAGCCCTTGTAATGTCCGATTTCCCCAGCCACACCCTCGATACCGCCCCCGCCGCCGCCAGGCCGGACCTGGAGGGCGCGCAGCAGCAATACGGCATGATCCCCAATATGTACGCCAGGATGGCCGAGGCACCGACCCTGCTGCAGGCCTATTTGCAGACCAGCGAGACCTTCGCCAACAGCAGCTTGGACACTGTCCAGCAACAGGTGGTGCTGCTCACCGTGAGCCGCATCAATGGTTGTGGCTACTGCATGGGCGCGCACAGCGTGCTGGCGGACATGGCGGGCGTGCCGGCCGAGGTGACCGACGCCATTCGCAACGACACCCCGATCGGTGATGCGCGCCTCGAAGCCCTGCGCCAGTTCACCCGCCAGATGGTGGAACAGCGCGGCTGGGTGGGAGATGAGGTCGTGCAGACCTTCCTCGCTGCCGGCCACAGCCCCGCCAATGTGCTGGACGTGGTGCTGGGCATCGGTTTGAAAACCATGTCCAACTATGCCAATCACCTGGTCGGCACGGAACTGGACGAAGCCTTTGCCGGTCGGGCCTGGCAGGCACCGGCCTGACGCCGGGATGACAGGGCAGGAAACCCGCCCCATGCGCGATGCCATGCAGTCCATCCCGGTCAGCTACCGGCGTGAATGGCAGGATGGTTTCGGCGCGCGCGGCTGGAAGCTGGATGTTTCCATCGATGAGCCGAGCGTGATTGCCGCCACGGCGGAGCACGGCATGCGCGTGCCCACCTCCGTGCTGGTGCACGATATCCTCGACCACCACCTGTGCGGTTTCGGCATCGGCGGGCATCGCAACGAGGCCATGGCGCTCCTGCAGCTGGCCGCGCGCACCGGCGCGGATCCGCGCGTGGATTTTCGCCAGATCGTCGACGAGGATCTGATGCAGGGGCATTGCAATGGCGAGCCCCTGCTTGCCTTCCTCCCGGATGACCTGGTGGCGCTCGTTCC
>JAIVHA010000248.1 GCA_020201295.1 Lysobacteraceae bacterium
CCGCTGGCCTCGCTGGTACCCCATTCGGTCAGACCGTACTGGGAATAATCCACCCCGCACAGATCGATGAGTTGTTCGAAACCCCAGTCCTCACGCAGCGACCGCATGACCTCCAGCAGTTCCGTCACGGCCACCTCGAGTGTCACCTCCCCCACGTCGACGATGCAGGCCGCCAGCCGCGGCCCGAGGCGGGACTGCAGGTCATTGGCGAAAGAATGGATGGTATCGGTCATCGGCTCGTATCTTCAGCGGGCTATGGTGTTGGTACGACGGATCTTGTTCTGCAACTGGATGATGCCGTACATGAGCGCCTCGGCGGTGGGCGGACAACCGGGCACGTAGATGTCCACGGGCACGATGCGGTCACAACCGCGCACCACGGCATAGGAATAATGGTAATACCCCCCGCCATTGGCGCAGGATCCCATCGAGATCACCCAGCGCGGCTCGGCCATCTGGTCGTACACCTTGCGCAGGGCCGGGGCCATCTTGTTGACCAGGGTACCGGCCACGATCATCACGTCGGACTGGCGCGGGCTGGGACGGAATACGATACCGAAACGGTCCAGGTCATAGCGGGAGGCACCGGCCTGCATCATCTCCACGGCACAACAGGCCAGGCCAAAGGTCATGGGCCACATGGAGCCGGTACGCGCCCAGTTGATGAGCTTGTCGGCGCTGGTGGTGACGAAACCCTCTTCCAGAATGCCCTCGATACTCATGGCATCACTCCCATTCCAGGGCCCCCTTCTTCCATTCGTATATGAAACCGACCACCAGGATGCCCAGGAACAGGGTCATGGCCAGGTAGCCGAACAGGCCGATCTCTTCCAATACCACGGCCCAGGGGAACAGGAAGGCGATTTCCAGATCGAAAATGATGAACAGGATGGCCACCAGGTAGTAGCGCACGTCAAAACGCATGCGCGTGTCCTCGAAGGCCTCGAAACCGCACTCGTAGGGGGAATTCTTTTCGCTGTCGGGCCGGTGGGGGCCCAGGACGAAGCCCAGCAGGATGGGCACCACCCCGACCAGCAGGCCGATGGTGATAAAAATCAGGATGGGTAGATAGTTATCCAGCATTCTCCCGCTTCCGCCGTCTTGTTATCGGGCTGGGTAAGGAACCCGCCGTTATGCACTACCCTGGTTCAGAGAAACCCTGAACCCGCGCCAGTCTAGGGCAGAGTCTTGACGGGTGTCAAGTTGAAGGAGATCCGTAATTATTCTTACTATTAATATGTTACGTCAATTGTTGGGGGTATAAATAAAACCATCGCTCGAAAGGGTTTGGCGCGCATAAAAAAGCCGCGGGAGCGGTTGGCTCCTGCGGCTTTGATATCGATTTGGTGCCGACGGCGAGACTCGAACTCGCACAGCTTACGCCACTACCCCCTCAAGATAGCGTGTCTACCAATTCCACCACGTCGGCTGAAACTTGTCTGCGTACTAGCGGGGTAGGTCATCCTGCCCAGCCGGTGCTTCTTGCGCGGGCGCGCCCGGGAGATCCGGCAGGTCCGTATCCGGACTGGGTCGTGCCGGCTGCTCGGACGGCGGCTGCACGCGCTCCGTAACACTCGCCGTGCTACCGGTGGTATCCCGCACCAGAGGGCTGGAGAGCAGCAGGCTGTTGATGAAAAAGGCCGTCGCCAGGATTCCGGTGGTACGGCTGAAGAAATTGCCGCTGCCGCGGGCACCGAACACGGTAGAGGAAGAGCCACTACCGAAGGCGGCGCCCATGTCCGCGCCCTTGCCCTGCTGGAGCAGGATCAGCACGATGAGCGCGATGCCCAGCATCAACTGAATCACGAGAAAAATGGTAAACATTACACTTCCCAGCGCCCTTACGGGTCGCGTCTGCTCCGCCCTGCCCCTGGAACCCCCTGGTCCCTAGCCGGCACGGCAGATGGTCAAAAATTCCTCGGCCGCGAGCGAGGCGCCGCCGATCAGGCCGCCATCGATGTCCGCCATGGCGAACAGTTCCGCGGCATTGCTGCCCTTGACGCTGCCACCGTAGAGGATCTGCACCTTCTCGGCGACGGCGGCATCCAGGGCAGCGATCTTGCCCCGGATGAAGGCGTGCACGTCCTGGGCCTGTTGCGGGCTGGCGGTCTTGCCGGTGCCGATGGCCCATACCGGTTCGTAGGCAATCACCGCGTCGGCCAGGGCCGCCACGCCTTCCAGCTGGATGACGGCATCCAGCTGCCGGGACACCACCTGCTCGGTGATGCCCTGCTCGCGTTCTTCCAGCAGCTCACCCACGCACAGGATGGGGATCAGGCCGGCCTTGCGGGTGGCAGCAAACTTGCGCGCCGTGAAGTCATCGCCCTCGCCATACAGGCTGCGGCGCTCCGAATGACCGACGATGGCGTACTTGCAGCCGAAGTCGTTGAGCATCGGGGCGGACACCTCGCCGGTGAAGGCGCCGGCGGTCTGGTCGCTCACGTCCTGGGCGCCATAGCCCAGCGACGAGCCCTTGAGCAGCTGTGCCACCTCGGGGATGTACACATAGGGGGGGCATACCGCCACATCGGCCTTCAGGTCGCCGAGGCCGGCCTTGATGTCGGCCACCAGTTGCCGGACGCTCTGCAGGGAGCCGTTCAGTTTCCAGTTTCCCGCCACCAGTATCCGCCGCATGCCACTCTCCCGTTATTCTTGAAAAAACAGCCCGCAAGCTTAGCCGCCGGACCGGAAAAAATCAATGAGTAGGACCCCGGGACGGAGCCCGGAGTCAGCAACTGCTGGCCACCACCGCGGCCAGGACCGCCACCTGCTCCCGCACCAGCACATCGTCCTCGCCTTCCACCATCACCCGCACCACGGGCTCGGTGCCCGAGGGACGCAACAGTACCCGGCCCCGGCCCTGCATGCGCGTCTCGGCGGCCTTGACCGCCTCCTGCACCAGGGTGGCAGCGCCCAGATCGACCCGGCTGGAAACCGGTACATTGATCATGTGCATGGGATATTTGCGCATGCCCTGCTTGAGCTCGTGCAGGGAGCGGCCCGACTGCATCATTTCCGCCAGCACCTGCAGGGCGGAAATGATGCCATCACCGGTGGTGGTGCGGTCCAGGCAGATAATATGGGTACCCACCACGGCGCCGCGCAGCTGGCCGGCCTGGTGGCGGGAACGGGCAATGATGAACAGCAGTTCATCACCGTCGACGAGTTCTCCCATATGGTCCACCATGATGAGGCGGTCACCGTCACCATCCAGGGCAATGCCCAGGTCGGCCTGCTGCTCCCGCACCAGGGCCTGCAACCGGGCCGGCTCGGTGGAGCCGCACTCGTGGTTGATGTTGAGGCCATCCGGATCCACGCCCATGGCCACCACGTCGGCGCCCAGTTCGTCGAGCACGCTGGGGGCCACGTGGTAGGTGGCGCCGTTGGCACAGTCCACCACGATCTTCAGTCCGCTCAGGTTGAGGCTGGCGGGCACGGTGCTCTTGCAGTATTCGATGTAGCGCCCGCGGGCATCCACCACCCGCTCGGCCTTGCCGAGGCGGGAGGAGTCCACGGTCACGATGGGCTGGTCCAGGGCATCCTCGATGGCCTGCTCCACTTCGTCGGGCAGCTTGGCGCCCTGGGCGGAAAAGAACTTGATGCCGTTATCGTAGTGGGGATTGTGGGAAGCACTGATGACGATGCCGGCACAGGCATGCAGGGTGCGGGTGAGATAGGCGATGGCCGGGGTCGGCATGGGACCCAGCAGGCGGATGTCCACCCCGGAGGCGGACAGCCCGGCCTCCAGCGCCGATTCGAACATATAGCCGGAAATGCGCGTGTCCTTGCCGATCACCACCGAGTTGCGGCGCCCGCAACCCAGCACCTGGCCGGCGGCCCAGCCCAGCTTGAGCATGAATTCCGCGGTGATGGGGCCATCCCCCACCCGGCCGCGAATGCCGTCGGTACCGAAATACTTGCGTTCCCCCATAATGTTTTCTCTTTTACGTCTGTGGTTATGGAAATTCATTGATGGCCACGGAAGCACACGGAAATACACGGAAAATAGTGATCAATTGCAAAAATCCCAGAACGACCCTTGCGTCACCGCCAGAACCCACGGGATGTTCCAACTGTTTACCGGGTTGAATGGCACTGACTTAAGCCGGAAAATGCCCGTCATTGCGAGGAACGAAGTGACGCGGCAATCTCCAACTGACTGATTTCATGGTAGGAGATTGCCGCGCTTCGCTCGCAATGACGTTAAGTCAGTGCCATTCGGACTTGCGCGACAGGCCCACCAGCACGGGATACCCGGTGGCGGTCAGCCGCTCCAGTTCCCGCAGCAAACGCAGATTATGACCCAGTGCCTTGCCGAAACCAAAGCCGGGATCGAACAGGATACGGGTGGACGGGATGCCGGCGGCCTCGCAGACCCCCGCGCGGGCCAGCAGGAAATCGCGCACCTCCTCCACCACGTCGCCATACTCGGGCGCCTGCTGCATGCTGCGCGGCTCGCCCTGCATGTGCATGAGACAGACCGGCACCCCGGCCGCCACGGCCGCTTCCAGGGCGCCGGGCGCCCGCAGGGCATTGACGTCGTTGATCAATCCAGCGCCGGCCGCCACCGCGGCCGCCATCACCTCCGGCTTGCGGGTGTCGATGGACACGGGCACGGACAGGTAGGGGCAGAGGGCCTCCAGCACCGGGATCACCCGCGCCAGTTCTTCCTCGACGGACACCTCCGGGGCGCCGGGACGGGTGGATTCGCCGCCGACGTCGAGGATGGCGGCACCCTCCTCCACCATACACAGGGCATGCTCCACCGCCGCCTCGCGGCTGGCAAAGCGGCCGCCATCGGAAAAGGAATCGGGGGTGACGTTCAGCACCCCCATCACCTGGGGACGGGAAAGGTCGAGGGGCTTGCCAGCGCAGTCGAGGATCATGTTCAGAATTTTCTCACCGCAAAGGCGCAAAGTGCGCAAAGAAATTCAATATGAATGAATCCGATCGACCTTCGTGAGTAGCCAGACGAAATAAATTTATTGATTTCTTTGCGCACTTTGCGCCTTTGCGGTGCATATATGACGTTGGATTGAACACCAGGCAAAAATCAAAACGCCCCGCATCGCGGGGCGTTTTCCTACAGCCACACCGCACCGGCCATCAATGCTGGCCGGCGGGACCACCGATGGCGCCATCGACGGGACCTTCCTCGCGGCCACCCGCAGGCCGGGCGCCACCGGAGCTCTGGCCTTCGTCCCAGTCCTGAGGCCCTCGTCCTCGCTGTAGGTGAGCGGACCGAGCTTTTCCGACAGGCCCCACTTGGTCACCATGTTGCGGGCCAGCTCGGTGGAACGCTGGATGTCGTTGGAGGCGCCGGTGGTCACCATGTCCTCGCCGAAGATCAGCACCTCGGCGATACGGCCGCCAAACAGGCTGGAGATCTGGCTTTCCAGGCGCTGCTTGCTGTAACTGTAGCGGTCCTCCTCGGGCAGGAACATGGTCACGCCCAGGGCGCGGCCGCGCGGAATGATGCTGACCTTGTAGACCGGGTCGTGGGACGGCACCGAGCGGCCGACGATGGCGTGGCCGGCCTCGTGGTAGGCGGTCAGTTTCTTCTCGTCCTCGCTCATCACCATGGACCGGCGCTCGGCGCCCATCATGATCTTGTCCTTGGCCTTCTCCATATCCTCCATGTCCACCAGGCGCTTGTTGGCGCGGGCGGCGAACAGCGCGGCCTCGTTGACCAGGTTGGCGAGATCGGCACCGGAGAAACCCGGAGTGCCACGCGCGATGATGCCGGGCTTGACGTTGTCGCCGACCGGCACCTTGCGCAAGTGCACCTTGAGGATCTGCTCGCGGCCGCGCACGTCGGGCAGCGGCACCACCACCTGGCGGTCGAAACGACCGGGACGCAACAGGGCCGGGTCGAGCACGTCGGGGCGGTTGGTGGCGGCAATGACGATCACGCCCTCGTTGCCCTCGAAGCCATCCATTTCCACCAGCAGCTGGTTGAGGGTCTGCTCGCGCTCGTCGTGACCACCGCCAAGGCCGGCACCGCGATGACGGCCCACGGCATCGATTTCATCGATAAAGATGATACAGGGGGCATGCTTCTTGGCCTGCTCGAACATGTCGCGCACGCGCGAGGCGCCCACGCCCACGAACATTTCCACGAAGTCGGAACCGGAGATGGTGAAGAAGGGCACCTTGGCCTCGCCGGCGATGGCGCGCGCCAGCAGGGTCTTGCCGGTACCCGGGGAGCCCACCATGAGCACGCCGCGCGGGATCTTGCCGCCCAGCTTCTGGAACTTGCCCGGATCGCGCAGGAATTCCACCAGCTCGGCCACCTCGTCCTTGGCCTCCTCGACGCCGGCCACGTCATTGAACGTTACCTTGATCTGGTCCTCGCCCAGCATGCGCGCCTTGCTCTTGCCGAAGGACATGGCGCCGCGGCCGCCCGCGCCGCCCTGCATCTGGCGCATGAAGAAGATCCACACCCCGATGAGCAGCAGCATGGGGAACCAGGAGATGAAGATCTGCATCAGTACGGAATCCTGCTCCGGTTCCTGCGCCTTGACCTGCACCCCGCTGCCCAGCAGGTCATCGATCATCTTGGGATCATTGGGGGTGTAGGTGGAGAATTTCTCGCCGCCGGCCAACTCGCCCTGAACGGTGCGGCCATCGATCACCACCCGGTCCACGTTGCCGGCCTTCACGGCGGCGATGAAGTCGGAATAGGCCATGGCCTGGGCGCGGGGGGCGGGCGGGCCGAAGCTGTTGAATACGGACATCAGGACGACCGCGATGATCACCCAGAGAATCAGATTTTTTGCCATGTCATTCAAAACGCGTACCTCGATGAGCCCAGCGGCCAGACATCCGAAAACACCTGAATCATAAGGGCATTTTCGAAATACAATGGTGAAACCTTACTACAGTTTGTACCCCCTCGCCAGCACGTACACCTCACGGCTGCGGGGGCGGGAGGCTTTTGGCTTGCGGATCACCAGCTTGGTGAACCGGGTCCGCAGGTCCTTGATCAATTGATCGAAACCTTCGCCCTGAAAGGCCTTGAATAACATATCGCCGCCGGGGGCCAGCACCCGGCTCGCCAGGTCCACCGCCAGCTCCGCCAGGTACATGGAACTGGGCTGGTCCACCGCTTCCACACTCCAGCAGGGCCGCGAACACCGCTTCTTCGCGGAAATCCCCCTGGATGAATTCCACATCGGGCAGGCTGTCCATGGGCAGGATATCGGTGGCAATGATCCGCCCCCGGCCATCGAGCAACCGGGTGGCGAACTGGGACCAGCCGCCCGGCGCCGCCCCCAGGTCTACAATGGTCATGCCCGGCCGGATCAGGCGGTCCTTCAACTGGATTTCCTCCAGCTTGTAGACCGCCCGCGAACGATAGCCCTCCCGCTGGGCCTTTTTGACATACTCGTCGGCGAAATGTTCCTGCAACCAGCGGCGGCTGCTCTTGCTACGGGCCATGGGCAGCCTCCGGTACCGGACGGGGGCCGCGGATGCGGGAAAAGGGGAAGCGCGCGCCCGTGACAGGTATACTGCCGCGCTCGCCGGATTCAGGATCTGCCATGACACTCTCGGAAAAACAACGCAAACACCTCCGCACCCAGGGCCATGCCCTCAAACCGGTGGTCATGATCGGCGCCAAGGGCCTGACCGAATCGGTGCTGCAGGAACTGGACCAGTCTATCGAACACCATGAACTAATGAAAATCCGGGTCAGCGTCGGCGACCGGGACGCGCGCGATGCCGTCATCGCCGAGGCCTGCGAACGCACCGGGGCGGAGCTGGTGCAGCGCATCGGCAATATCGCCCTGCTGTTCCGGCCGCGGAAGAAGAATTCCGCCATTATCCTGCCCTAGATCAGCACACCCTTGGCCTCCAGGCAGTAGTATTGAACCTCTGATGATTGGATAGACCCGTAGGAGCGGGCTCTGCCCGCGAACGCTCCGCCACCGCCCCTTCGCGGGCAGAGCCCGCTCCTACCCACAGAGGTCGCGCCAGTGCCCTTCACCATCCTGCCCACAATTCGACGTAACCGCAAAATAAACCACACCCTATCGTGCTGACAACCATCGGCGCACCCTCCGCCATTTCAATCACAGCGGAGCGAGAAGATGGTCAAGGCAAAGCAACCGGTGCTGACGGAACGCCAGCGCTACTGGCTGGAGCAGATCCGGGCCTGTGAGGTCTCTG
>JAIVHA010000249.1 GCA_020201295.1 Lysobacteraceae bacterium
CTGCTGCGCTATGTGCACTTCGAGCCGGACACCCTGCGCCGCGCCTACCGCGACAAGATCTACGCCATCGGCCTGCGTGGTGCCGACGCGGGCGCCCTCCTCGCCGAACTGGAACACGGACTGACCGGCTACACCTACCTCGAGGATTGAGCCCGCTTTCGCGTACCCCCCGTAAGCGACCTCTGGTCGCGATCCCCCGCGCTCGATCGCGGCTGGAAGCCGCTCCATTTGCCACCCCTGCGTGGACTTGTCGGGCCGCCAGCCGTAGAGCCCATCAGCAGGGCGAACTGCAAAAGGGTATAATCCGCCACCCTTTCTCCGCCGAGCCCGTCCCGAATGACCGCGAAACTTCGCAATATCGCCATCATCGCCCACGTCGATCATGGCAAGACCACCCTTGTCGACCAACTCCTGCGCCAGTCCGGCACGCTGGACGCCCGCACCGAGCAGGGCGAGCGGCTGATGGATTCCAACGCCATCGAGAAGGAACGCGGCATCACGATCCTGGCCAAGAACACGGCCATCCGCTGGCACGACTACCGCATCAACATCGTGGATACGCCAGGACACGCCGACTTTGGTGGCGAGGTGGAGCGCGTGCTGTCCATGGTGGATTCGGTACTGCTGCTGGTCGACGCGGTCGACGGGCCGATGCCCCAGACCCGTTTCGTGACCTCCAAGGCCTTCGCGATGGGATTCAAGCCGATTGTGGTGGTCAACAAGATCGACCGCCCCGGCGCCCGCCCGAACTGGGTCGTCGACCAGGTCTTCGACCTGTTCGACCGCCTCGGCGCGACCGACGAGCAGCTCGACTTCCCGATTGTTTACGCTTCGGCGCTGCAGGGCTATGCGGGACTGGAGCCGGACGTGCGCGAGGGCGACATGACCTGCCTGTTCCAGACCATCCTCGATCGCGTGTCGGCGCCCGAGGTCGACGAGAACGGCCCGTTCCAGATGCAGGTGTCGTCGCTGGATTACAACAGCTTCCAGGGCCTGATCGGCATCGGCCGCATCTCGCGCGGGAAGATCCGGAGCAACAGCCCCGTCAAGGTGATCGACCGCGTAGGTCACGTGCGCAATGGCCGCGTGCTGCAGATCATGGGTTTCCATGGCCTGCATCGGATCGAGGTTCCCGATGCCACGGCCGGCGACATCATCACCTTCACCGGGATGGACGAGCTGTACATTTCCGACACCCTCTGTGATCCGGCGAAGGTCGAGTCTCTGCCGCCGCTGAACGTCGACGAGCCGACGGTGAGCATGACCTTCCAGGTCAATACCTCGCCGTTTGCCGGCCGGGAAGGCAAGTACGTGACCTCCCGCGTACTGCGCGAACGCCTGTTCGAGGAACTCAAGCACAACGTCGCCCTCAGGGTGGAAGAGACCGCCGACGCCGACAAGTTCAAGGTTTCCGGGCGCGGCGAACTGCACCTGGGCATCCTCATCGAGAACATGCGTCGCGAGGGCTACGAACTCGGGGTGTCGCGCCCGGAGGTGGTGCTGCGCGAACTCGAGGGGCAGGCCTGCGAGCCCTTCGAGCGCGTGGCGGTGGATATCGAGGAAGTGCACCAGGGCACGATCATGGAAGCCCTCGGCATGCGCAGGGGCGAACTGCAGGATATGGTTCCGGACGGCAAGGGCCGGGTGCGGCTGGACTACATCATGCCCTCGCGCGGCCTGATCGGCTTTCAGACCGAGTTCCTCACCTCGACCTCCGGTACCGGCATCATCCATCATGTGTTCGAGCACTATGCCCCGTTCAGGACCGGCGCGATCGGCGCACGCCCCAACGGCGTGCTGATCGCCAACGGTATGGGCAAGGCGTTGGGGTATGCCCTGTTCAACCTGCAGGAGCGCGGCAAGCTGTTCATCGGGCCCGGTGAGGAAGTGTACGAGGGCATGGTCATTGGGATCCACTCGCGCGACAACGACCTGGTGGTGAACCCGCTCAAGGCGAAGCAGCTCACCAATGTCCGCGCCTCAGGCTCGGACGAGAACATCATCCTGACCCCGCCGATCCGCATGACGCTGGAGCAGGCTATCGAGTTCATCGACGAGGACGAACTCGTCGAGGTTACACCGAAGAATATTCGCATCCGCAAGAAATTCCTGCTTGAGCATGAGCGCAAGAAGGCCGCCCGAGCCGGCACCTGAGGCACTGGGCTGATGGCGGCCCGGCTGGGCGTGTGCATAGATCCTGCTGGCATGTGATATAGATCTACCGCCCGGGTTTAATCGCGTGAGATCGCGCGCTATTCTCTAAATGACCACATCAAGCCTCAGGGAAGGAGGCCAGCGATGCGTAGGGAAACGGGGCTCACCCTGGTTGAACTCCTCGTCACGATTGCCGTGCTCGGCGTGCTGCTGGGTATCGGGGTGCCGGCATTCGGCAGCCTGACCCAGGACAGCCGGCTCACGGCGGCGACCAATCGCCTGGTCGCTGCGCTCCACATTACCCGTTCCGAGGCCGTCCGACGCAATGGCCGAGTAACCCTGTGTAACAGCGCGGACGGTCTTTTCTGTGCCGCCGGGGGTGGTTGGGAGCAGGGCTGGATCGTCTTCGTGGACACCGGGGGGGCCGGTGAGCGGGCGGAGGACGACCCCCTGCTGGCGGTCGGCGACGCAATCACGAAAGGCATGGTCATCTCCGGCAATACCCCGGTGCAGCGCTACGTCTCCTATGTCGGGCTGGGCTCCACGCGGCGGGCCAATGGCAGCCTGCAGATGGGCACCATCACCCTCTGCGCGGGCGATGCCGGACGCCAGGTCGTGATCAGCCGAACCGGACGCGTCCGGGTGCAACAGGGAGGTTGTGAGGCATGAGTCGTTGTTATCGCGTGACCGCTGCGCGCGTCCGAGTCGCCACTGGGGCCGAGGTTCCCGGGGCATTGGCGATCGGTCCGACGCGCGCTGCCGTGCATCCTCCAGGCGCCAGTGGATTCACCCTGCTGGAGGTTCTGATCGCCTTGCTGGTGCTCTCTGTCGGTACCCTCGGTTGTGTGGCTTTGCAGCTGAACGCCTTGAAGGCGACCCACTCGGCCTACCAGCGCAGCCTTGCCAGCCTGATCGTCGCCGAT
>JAIVHA010000140.1 GCA_020201295.1 Lysobacteraceae bacterium
CCGGCCTGCGCGGTTCCTTCGGCAGTGTGAAGGCCGGGCGCCTGTCCACGGCCTACAAGAGCACATTGACCAAGATCGACCCCTGGAACGATTCCGAAATGCAGTCGCGCGGCTTTGGTGGCAGGCAGGGTTCCTCCGCTCTGCACTCCAGCTATTTCAACAAGGCCATCGAATATGCCACGCCCAAGTTCAATGGCGTTACCCTGGCGGGCTGGGCTTCCCTGCAGTTCGATGACACCAATGCCAGACTGCATAACGCCGGCCCGCTGACGGCCTATGAGGGCGGCAGCGCCAGCGGCCTGGGTGTGAAATACGAGAATGACAGTCTCTTCGTCGGCGCGGATCTGATCGATATCGATGCCGATACCATCACCAATGCCAACCTGGCCAACGATACCGGCTACCAGATCGCCGGCCGCTACAAAATGGGTGCCTTCAGCGTCGCGGCCCTGTACGAGGACGTGGAAGACATCGGCCTGGGCAAGAACACCTGGTTCAATGTCATCTACAAACAGGGTGCCATGCGCTATACCGCCGGCTATGGCATGAACCGCGATGCGCTCCGCTTCAATAACGAGGATATCGACACCTTCAATATCGGGGCCATCTATAATCTGAACAAGACCTCCGAGCTGTTCGCGGCCTATAACCACCGCAGCGAAGACAATGCCAACCTGGATTTCAAGACCTTCACGGTGGGCATGAACCTGAAATTCGGTTATTGATCCAGGGAGGCTCTGATTTATTGGTGATCCCAGCGAATTTATTCGTTATTCCCGCTAATCCGTCATTCCCGCGAAGGCGGGAATCCAGGTGTTTCAAAAATCATGGATTCCCGCCTTCGCGGGAATGACGAATAAATTCGCGGGAATAACGGAAAGGGCATTAATCAGAGCTTTTCCATACTGGTTGTTCGTGAAACCCGGCGGTCGGTAGTCCCGGCTGCCGTTTCCTGAAGGTGAGATGTATTGTGAAAAACTTCCTGATCCCCCTGTTTCTAGGATTCTTCCTGCTGACGGGCGGAGTGCGCGCACAGACGCCGGACTTCCTGGTGAGCGCGGATTGGCTGGAGGCGAACATCGAGGACCCGGACCTGGTGCTCCTGGATGTGCGCTATCATCCGCACCGGTACTACACCATCGGGCACATCGCCGGGTCGGTGCAGGTGCAGCGCTTCAAGGACCTGGGTGACAATGCCGGCGATCCGCTGATGCGTTTCCCGGAGCGCGAGGCCTTCCAGGCGACCCTGCGGAGCTGGGGTATCAATGACGACTCCCTCATTGTCATTTACGACGACTCGCGCACGGCGCTGGCCTCGCGACTCTATTACCTGCTGGAGCTCTACGGCTACGACATGCGGCGGGTGAAGGTGCTCGACGGCGGCACCGTGGAATGGACAGCCTTCAACGAGCTGTCCCGCGAGCCCGTCAAACCGCAGCCGGGCAAGGTGACCCTGAAGCCGGCCAACCCGCTCCTGTACGTGGAATGGCAGCAGGTCTATGACGACGTGGTATCGCGCCGTGATCCCTCGGTGGTGCTGCTCGATGCCCGCCCCCGTGACATGTACACAGGTGATGTGATCCGCCATTCCATCCAGGGCGGGCATATCCCGGGCGCCATCAATGTGGTCAGCCTGGACGGCACCGACGCCCAGACCCAGACATGGCATGATCGTGCCTACCTGGAGCAGATGTATCGCCAGATCCCCAAGGACAGCACGGTCTACGTCTACTGCCACGACGGCTTCCGCATGAGCCAGGCCTACATGCAACTCAAGGCCCTCGGCTACCCGGACGTGCGGCTCTACAACGGCGGCTGGTCGCACTGGGGGAATTCCCTGACCCTGCCGGTGGTGGAGGGCGATCAGCCCTACGACGAGGAGTTCGCGCTGTAGGGCAGGGCCCGGCTTGTGGGGCCTTGTGGTATGGTAGCGGCGTGCGGGCCCGCCCGCCGTCCCAGTGAACCAGCGCCTTGGCCGCCCATGCTGATACCCAGGTCCTTCACCCTGTCCGCCCTGATCGGCCTCTACGCCGGTATGGCGCTGCTGGTGTTCGCGCTGGTCCTGTCCGGTCTCATGGTGCTGGGGTTGAACCGTATCCTGGAGGACAGCCTGCAGGACAAGGCCAATATGCTGGCCCGCCAGATCGCCACGGTGTCCCTCGATGCCGTGCTGATGCACGACTATGGCGTGCTGGAACGCTACACGGCCGATCTTGCCGGTTCGGACGGCCTGGTCTACCTGCGTATCCGGCGCGAGGATGGCGTGGTGCTGGCGGAGGCCGGCAAGCTGGAGCCGGGTGCTCCCGTGCTGCTGCTGGAGAAACCGGTCCTGCTGGCCAACCGTCCAGTCGGCGACGTGACCGTGGCCTACGAACGCCGGCATATCGATCGCACCATCACCCGCTTCACCCTGATCTCCGTCGCCGGCGTGGCCGTGCTCGCCACGCTGCTGTTCTTCAGCCTGAAAGGCATACTGCGCCGCCGCCTGATCAAGCCCATCGAGCGCCTGGCCCATGACATGAATCCCTTGCTCGACACCATACCGGAAGCACAGCCGTTGGAAGGCGCGCCCAGCGAGGTGCTCGAACTGCGTCACACCTTCGAGCAGCTGCGCGGCGAGGTGCGCCACCACATCGAGGAAATCGAACAGGCCAACCGGGTGGCGCGGGCCGCCACCCAGCGCCTGTGCCAGGGACAGCGGCTGGCCTCCATCGGCCAGATGGCGGCTGGCCTGGCCCATAGCCTGAACACCCCCCTGGGCAATATCATGGGCTATGCCCAGCAGGCGCAGCGCAAGGCCCGTGACGAGGACATGCGCGCCCGTATCGAGGTGATCCAGCGCCAGGCGGGGGTGTGCTCGGAGATCGTATGCAACCTGCTGAACGCCGCCCGGACGCCGCAGATCCATGTGCAGGCCTTCGACCTGGCGGAGCTGGCGCGCGCCACGGTGAAGCTCCTGAGCCCGGTGGTCCGCGACCATGGCGTGGAATTGCACCTGGAAGAAGGTCCCGTTGCTCTGGCGGTACTCGGCGATGTGGGTGGCGTGGAACAGATCATGTTCAACCTCATCAACAACGCCGTGCAGGCCGATGCCGGCACCATATGCGTTCGTGTCCAGGCTGAGGCCGGGCGCGGTGTCCTGCAGGTGGAGGACGATGGTTCCGGGATCCCCGCCGAGGTGCAGCCGCGCATCTTCGAGGCCCTGTTCACCACCAAGGCGGCGGGCAGCGGCACGGGCCTGGGCCTGCATCTTTGCCAGACGCTGGCCGCCGGGATGCAGAGCTCCATCCGGCTGGTGGAAAGCCGCCCCGGCCTGACCATTTTCGAACTCGCACTGCCTCGTGCCGGCTGACAAGGAAGACTTCATGAGCTACCGCCTGCTGATCGCCGAGGATGACCGCGACATGGCCAGCCTGCTCGCCGAGATCGCCACCGAGGCGGGCTTCGCGCCGTGCATCGCCCACACCGGCCAGCAGGCGGTGGAGGCCCTGCGCGATTCCCTGCCCGATGTGCTGCTCACCGACCTGCGCCTGCCGGCGCCGGGCGGTTTGGAGCTGCTGCGCCTGGCCCGCGAAATGGACAGCGGCATGCAGGTGGTGATGATCACCGGCTATGCCACGGTGAATGATGCCGTGGAAGGCTTCAAGGCCGGACTGCATGACCTGGTCACCAAGCCTTTCCATACCGACCAGGTACTGGCGTTGCTGACGCGCCTGAAGGAATACCTGCACCACCGCCGGCGCAGCGAGCAGCTCAGCGCCCAGCTCGAACGCCTGGAGTCGGTTCCGAGGGAGCCCGTGATGCACAGCCGTGCCGCACGGCAGTGCATGGAACTGGTGCAGCAGGTGGCGCCGCTCGACGTGCCGGTGCTGCTGCAGGGGGAATCCGGTACCGGCAAGGGAGTCATGGCGCGCCACATCCACGAGACGAGCGCGCGCAAGGGCAGCCCTTTCTTCGCACTGAACTGCGCGGCGGTGGCCGAGACCCTGGTGGAGAACGAGTTGTTCGGTCACGAGAAGGGGGCCTATACCGGTGCCACCGAACGCAAGCGCGGCCTGCTGGAACTGGCCAACGGCGGCACCCTGCTGCTCGATGAGATCAACAGCACCAGCCTGGAGGTGCAGGCCAAGCTGCTGCACTTCATGCAGGAGCGCAGCCTGCTGCGCATCGGCGGGGAACGCGCGGTGAATGTCGACGTGCGCCTGCTGGTCGCCAGCAACGAGGACCTGGCCAGCCTGGTGGAGCAGGGGCGTTTCCGGCGTGACCTCTATTACCGGCTGAACGTGTTTCCGGTGGAGCTACCCCCCTTGCGCGAACGACGCGAGGATATCGTGCCCCTGGCGGAGGGGTTCCTGGCCGACTACGCCGTGCGCTATGGCAGCCCGGCACGCAGCTTCTCGATGGAGGCCCTGTCCCGGCTCGGTTCCTACGACTGGCCCGGCAACATCCGCGAACTGGAAAACATCGTCCAGCGCGCCGTCATCCTGGCCCGGGACCGTGAAGTGGGGGTGGCGCAGCTGCCGAGGGAGTTGTCCGCCAGCGGACCTTCCACACCTGCCGCCGGTCTTCCTCTGTCCGCCGATGCCTCTCTTGTAGAGGTGGAGCGATACTGGATCGATCACATACTGGAACGCTGCGATGGCAACAAGACCGAGGCCGCCCGGCGCCTGGGGATCGATGTCTCGACCCTGCACCGCAAACTGCGTACGGAGAAGTAACCGGGATTTGACCTCGGCAGGGCGGATGCATGGATGCCGGCATACGCCGGCATGACTATGGACGTCGTTCCGGCGCATGCCGGAACCCATTCAGGGCGGAGGCATGGATGCCGGCTTACGCCGGCATGACCATTATTCTTCCTCAACCCGTCTGGTGCTATTTCGCGGCCTCTTTCGCCTGCCAGGCCCATGCCTGATCCTTGGCGGGGTAGGATAGGGTTTCCGCCCAGCCTTTCCAGCCACTGTCGTTGACGCGCACGTTTTCGTAGCCGAGCATGTGCCTCAGCACCCAGTGGGCGTGGGCGGAACGATCCCCACTGTGGCAATAGACATAGATTTCCTTATCGGGTGTGAAGCCGGCGTCCGTAAGCATCTTCCTGATTTCATCGAGCGGCTTGATGCGATGATCCTCATCCGACATGAAATTCGCACCGGTGAGGTTGATCGAGCCGGGGACATTTCCTCCGCGAACGGCGCGGATCTTCTTGGCCTGGTACTCATCGGCCGGTCTCGCATCCAGGAGCATGACGCCGGGCTTGGCGCCGAGGACGACGTCACGGTAGATCTCGCTGGATGAGACCAATCGGCTCTGGTCGGCAGCGCTGGCGCTGTAGCGGGTGGCGGCCGGCATCTTCGCCGGGCCGGTCTCCATGGGGTATTCCTTGCCTTCCCAGTACACCCAGCCGCCGTTGAGAATCTTCAGCTTGCTCGGATCGTGCCCGTAGGCCTCCATGATGGTGGTCAGGCGGGCGGCGTACAGGCTCTTGTTGTCGTCATAGGCCACCACGGTCGTATCGGGCGTGATGCCCAGACGTCCCATGAGGCGTTCGAACTGCTCTTTGTTGGGATAGAGCGTGGGCGGCAGGGCCGTGGTGTCGCCAAGGTCCAGGTGCCGGTCGACCGAAAGGGCATTGGTGATGTGGCCTTTCCCGAAATCCTTCGGATTCTTGGAGACATCGAGGATGCGGATGTTCGGGTTGTCCAGGTTGGCCTTCAGCCATTCCGCCTCGACAAGGGAACTGGGCTGCTGGGCGCTCACGATGCCCGCGAAGGCCAGCGCCCAGACCAGAAGGATCATGATAGATTTGGTTTGCTTGTGCACGGTGTAGGTTCCTCGGGGTTGCGGATTCACCCGTATTGAACAGCATGTTCCGTGCCACGGGCGTCATATGAGCCAAATCAATATCTTGACCAGGATCGAGGTGCGATCGGATGATGCGGATTGCAATGGTGGTGCAAAATGCCTTGATGATTACCCGGCCCCCGGTTGCCTGCGAATTCGGCTACTATCGGACGAGTTGTTCAGCCGGGTGACGGATCCTCCGCAACCTTGGAGCATAAATGCAATACGACTATGACCTATTGGTAGTAGGCTCCGGCCCCGGCGGCCAGGCCGCCGCCAGCGCCGCCGCGCAACTGGGCCAGCGCGTGGCCCTCATCGAGCGCAAGCCCTACCTGGGCGGCGTCAGCCTGCAGACCGGCACCATTCCCAGCAAGGCGCTGCGCGAGGCCGCCTACCTCACTTCCCGCGCCGCCGGCCTGGGCATGCGCGGCGCTCTGCAACGGCGCGCCGCCACCGAGCCCGGCTTCCTGGCCGCGGCCCTGCGCCAGAAGGACCGCGTGGTGGAAAGCAAGGAGGCGCAGATGCTCGGCCGGCTGATGGAGGAGGGCGTCACCCTCATCCCCGGCGAGGCCGGCTTCGTCGATGCCCACACCCTGGCCGTCGTCAGTCCCAAGGGCGATGTGCAACCGCTCAGCGCCGCCATCATCGTGCTGGCTACGGGCTCGCGGCCGCGCCGTCCCGCCGACGTACCCTTCGACAAGGAACGGGTGCTGGACTCCACCTCCATACTCAAGATCCGCCGCCTGCCGGGTTCCCTCATCGTGGTGGGCGGCGGCGTCATCGCCTGCGAGTTCGCCACCATGTTCGCGGCGCTTGGCACCCGCGTGACCCTGGTGGACTCCCATGCCCAGCCGCTCGCCTACCTGGATGCGGACATCCAGGCGGAACTGGCCGGCGAGCTGCACGAATCGGGCATCGAATTGCGCATGAACACCCGCGTCGCCGGCATCGCCCCCACCGACGTGGGCACGGGCGTCACCCTTACCACCCAGGATGGCGAGGTTCTGGAGGCCGACGCGCTGCTCTATGCCCTGGGCCGCGAGCCCAACTATGACGGCCTGCGCCTGGAACGCGCCGGCCTGCTGGCCGACGACCAGGGCTGGGTGCGCATCAACGAACACCAGCAGACCGCGCAGTCCCACATCTACATCGTCGGCGACCTCGCCGGCCGGCCCTCCCTGGCCTCCACCGCCATGGAGCAGGGGCGCCGCGCCGCCCACCATGCCTTCGGCGGCGCGGCGTCGAGCGACGGCGGAATCCTGCCCATGGCCATCTATACCATCCCGGAGGTGTCCTGGGTGGGCGAGACAGAAGCGGAACTGCAGGCGCGCGACGCACACTACGTCAGCGGCAGCGCCCGCTACTGCGACACCGCGCGCGGCCAGATCATCGGCGCCGAGCATGGCCTGCTCAAGCTGCTGGTGGACCGCGACAGCCGCGCCATCCTCGGCGTGCACATCCTCGGCGAGTCCGCCAGCGAACTGGTGCACGTGGGCCAGATGGCCATGGCCTGCGGCGCCGGCGTCGACCGGCTCGCCGCCACGGTGTTCAACTATCCCACCCTGGCGCAGTGCTACAAGACCGCGGCGCTGGATTGCATGGCGCAACTGGAGGCTTGAAAGGCTCCACATGCGCATTAGACTCCGCTAGTATTTACGAATGTTTCCGGGCAAGGCTGGTACCCGTCATTCCGGCGCAACCCGGAGTCACGGCATACCGGCATAGTGTCCCGTCATTCCCGCGTAAGCGGGAATGACGGGACCCCAACATCCGCCGGAATGACGGTAACCGGAATGACGTGAATCCGGCAGAACGGCCTTGCCGCGGCCCGGCCACCGACCCACAAAACCAGGAGCCTCCATGACCATAGCCAGCCCCCATCGCATCCTCATCGTCGGCGGGGGCGCCGGCGGCCTGGAACTGGCCACCAAGCTGGGGAAAAAACTCGGCAAGCGCGGCAAGGCCCACATCACCCTGGTGGACGCCTCGCGCGCCCACATCTGGAAGCCGCTGCTGCACGAAGTGGCCGCCGGCACCTTCGATTCCTACGAAAACCAGATCGAATACCTGGCCCAGGCCGCGCGCAACTACTTCCGCTTCCGGCTCGGCCGCATGGTGGGCCTGGACCGCGAGCGCAGCGAGATCCAGCTCGCGCCCACCTTCAACGAGGCCGGCGAGGAGATCATCCCCGCGCGCCGCTTCGGCTACGACACCCTGGTGATCGCCGTGGGCAGCGTCAGCAACGACTTTGGCATCGAGGGCGTGCGCGAACACTGCCGCTTCCTCGACACCCGCGAACAGGCCGAGACCTTCCAGCACCACCTGCTGGAATCCTTCGTCCACGCCCACGCCCTGGAACAGCCGCTGCGCGAGGGCCAGCTGGACGTGGCCATCGCCGGCGGCGGCGCCACCGGCGTGGAACTGGCCGCGCAACTGCACAAGGTGTCGCGCCTGTTCAAGGCCTACGGCCTGGACCAGATCAGCCCCGGCGACATCAAGATCAGCATCATCGAGGCCGCCGACCGCATCCTGCCCGGCCTGCCGCCGAGGCTGTCCCAGTCCACCGAAGACGAGTTGCGCAAGCTCGACATCGAGGTGCTCAAGGGCGAGCGCGTGGTGAAGGTGACCGCGGACGCCATCCACACCGAAAGCGGCCGCGCCATCACCGCCAACCTAAAGGTATGGGCCGCCGGCATCAAGGCGCCGGATTTCCTGAAAGACCTGGACGGCCTGGAGACCAACCGCATCAACCAGCTGGTGGTCAGGCCCACCCTGCAGACCACCCGCGATGAAAACATCTTCGCCTTCGGCGACTGCGCCGCCTGCCCCTGCAAGGACGGCCAGGGCACCGTGCCGCCGCGCGCCCAGTCCGCCCACCAGCAGGCCTCCTTGCTGGTGCGCAGTCTATGCGCCCGCCTCAAGGACGAACCCCTGCCCCTGTACCACTACCGCGACTACGGCTCGCTGGTATCGCTGGGCAAGTACAGCACCGTCGGCAACCTCATGGGAAACCTCACCGGCACCGTCATGGTGGAAGGCTTCTTCGCCCGCATGGTCTACCTGTCCCTGTACAAGATGCACCAACTCGCCCTGTTCGGCTTCTACCGCACCATGATGCTCAGCATCGCCGACCGCTTCCGCGCCAGCGTGCACCCCGAGATAAAACTCCACTGACCCCAGTCCCTCTCCCCCGTGGGAGAGAGTCGGTGTGATGTTTCATCAATCCATGCTGTCGATTGACAACTCCCTCTCCCCCACGGGGGAGAGGGTTGGGGTGAGGGGGTGGTCAGTGCGCTGTAATCCACAGGAAATATTAGAGATTTTATAAATATCCCTGTGCCAGCTTGTTGCGTGTAGCGCAACACGCTATGCTTTTGTCTTCCAGGATGGCAATGCATACCTGGTGGATTACGAGGATTACGACTGATGCCCATGCACAATCCGCCTCATCCCGGAGAATTCATCCGCGAGATCTACATCACCCCGTTCGATATCAGTGCTCGCCAGGTGGCGGAGAGCCTGGGGGTTTCCGCATCCACCCTAAATCGCCTGCTGAATGGTGGCAGCAATATTTCCCCAGAAATGGCGCTGCGCCTATCCAGGGCACTCGGGCGAACCCCTGAAAGCTGGCTGGCAATGCAGGATCAGTACGACCTGTGGCATGCTCGCAAGCATGTGGATCTCAAGCAGGTGCGGAAACTGGAGCTCACGGCGGCATAGGCAATCCTGGCGTTATTGAGGGTGACCACTGACAGGGAACCAACCATGCCCGACCTGATCCTCGAATCCATCCTCATCTGCCCAAACTGCGGTCACCAGAAAACCGAGACCATGCCCACGGACGCCTGCCAGTACTACTACGAATGCGAGGCCTGCCACCTGCTCCTGAAACCCAGGCCCGGCGACTGCTGCGTGTTCTGTTCCTTCGGCACGGTGAAATGCCCGCCCATCCAGCAGGGCGGTGGCTGTTGCGGGTGAATGGTTCGCGGGAGTCAGCGGCCAGTGGCGGTATATGGATGCCAATAAACGAGCACGGGCGAATTTATAGCTAAAGATCACCCGGTTACCGCGCCCGCCTTGTTCCCCAATCATGGATAATATCGGACGCATGCCCGTATAAGTGGCCATTCCCTGGATAAACGGGCGCCTGCGCGTGATTTCGGCCCGGGTTGCCAGGGGCGGGAAAAATGGCTTATAAATTAGATTGCAGGAACTTATATGCTCGAAAAACTAACGTTCGAGAAAAAACTCGGCATCGATTCAAGCGAAAAGAAGTGGCGTGGCTTGAAAGTTATGACCGTGTCTTTTCTTCTCGCCATGCTCGGGGCGCTTCTTGTTTTTCTTGGTCTTGTTGAGGTCGGGCGCGTTGTTGTTTTCTCTGGTATAGCTGGTGGCTTCGTTGGCATGGCAATGCATCTCGCTGCCATGTTTCGGATCTTCAGGGGATCGAGAAAATGAAATGCAATCTAACTTCGCGTTCGAGGCCGACGTGGTGAGACAGCGCACCGTTTCCTGCCGTGTCCGTGCCCCGCGCGGCTCAACGCGGCGTTATGTGCGCAATAATGGAGGTGAAGAGTTATGAGTACTGCTAAAGAAGAGGTAAAAGCGCTTCTGGACAAACTTCCTGATGATTGCTCACTGGAAGATGTCCAATATCACCTGTATGTCGTGGAAAAAATCCACAGAGGGATTGAGCGTGC
>JAIVHA010000250.1 GCA_020201295.1 Lysobacteraceae bacterium
CGTAGGAGCGGCCTCTGGCCGCGAATGCCTGGCGTACCACACAGGGTTCGCGGCCAGAGGCCGCTCCTACGGGTGCCTTGCATATTTTTCCGTATCCTTCCGTGTGCTTCCGTGGCCATGACCATACATAATTTCAAGTTGAAGGAGTACTAAGAGCCCGCCCGGGTCGTAAGGGGTTCCGCCGCCGCCTTGGCGTTCAGGCGCCGTTGCCGCACGGCCGTGGCCAGCTGTTCCAGCAGCCGTTCACTGTCCTCCCAGCCGATGCAGGCATCGGTGATGCTCTGGCCATGCGCCAGGTCCCGACCCGGCAACACATCCTGGCGTCCCTCGCACAGGTGGCTTTCGATCATGGCGCCCATGATACGGGCATCGCCCGCGGCCACCTGGGTCGCGACATCGGTACCCACATCCAGCTGGCGCTTGAATTCCTTGCTGCTGTTGCCGTGACTGAAATCGATCATCAGGCGCGGCGCCAATCCCGCCGCCTCCAGCTGGTGTGCCGCCTCGTCCACATGGGTCGCATCGTAGTTGGGCTCGCGCCCACCGCGCAGGATGACGTGGCAGTCCTCGTTCCCCGAGGTGGCGAAGATGGCCGAATGACCGGCCTTGGTCAGGGACAGGAACTGGTGCGGCTGGGAGGCCGAACGAATGGCATCGATGGCCACCTGCAGGGTACCGTCGGTGCCGTTCTTGAAGCCCACCGGGCAGGACAGGCCGGACGCGAGTTCGCGGTGCACCTGGCTCTCCGTGGTACGGGCGCCGATGGCGCCCCAGCTCACCAGGTCGGAAATGTACTGGGGGCTCATGAGATCGAGGTATTCCGTGGCCGCCGGGATGCCCAGATTGTTCAGGTCCAGTAGCAGCTTGCGCGCCAGGCGCAGGCCCTTGTTGATCTCGAAGCTGCCGTCCAGATTGGGGTCGTTGATCAAGCCCTTCCAGCCCACGGTGGTACGGGGCTGGGTGGTCCGCGCCGCCTCCGGGGTGATGGGGAATTCTTCCTGCAGTTCCGCATAGCGCACCACTTCGCGGATGGCCACGATGCGCAAATCGTCGGTATTGGGCTGTGTCTTTGTATTATCCATTAATTTCAGTCTGTTATTGCGTAAATCTAAACAAGAATCTGGCGCGGGAGCGAAGGCATGCATTATCGCAGATCGGGCGCAAAAGTGCATGGCGCAAGGCATTGGTTCGCATCGTCCCGCCAATAGTAATACAATATTTATACAAGTCATGTATGTTAAAATTCTGCCTCAGGAGGCGACGCGAGCATGGAACACCCGGACAGTGACGCGGACGGTCTCTATCCCATCCGCACCGTCTCCAGCCTCACGGGCGTCAATGCGGTCACCCTGCGCGCCTGGGAACGCCGCCATGGCCTGATCCGGCCACGGCGCACACCCAAGGGCCACCGCTTGTACAGTCGCGGGGATATCGAACGCATCCAGCGCACCGTGGAATTGCTCGAGCGCGGCCTGGCCATCAGCCAGGTGGCGCCGCTGCTGGACCCGGCCCAGACCCTACCCAGCGGACGGGAGCCCCCGAGCCAGGGCAACATCTGGGCGCGCTATCGCCAGCGCATGCTGGCGGCCATCGAAGACTTCGACGAAGCGGCCCTGGACGCGGCCTACCATGACGCCCTTTCCCTCTATCCCGCCGAGCTGGTCAACACGCGCCTGGCCAAGCCATTACTGATCCAGCTTGGCGAACGCTGGCAGGTTCGTCCCGCCGGCATCGCTGAGGAACACTTTTTTTCCGTGTACCTGCGCAACAAACTCGGTGCCCGCATCCAGCACCTGAACAGCCGCGGTCGGGGACCACGCCTGCTGTTGGCCTGCCTGCCCGGCGAATATCACGAAATTGGCCTGCTGCTGTTCGCCCTGGCCGCCGTCAGCCATGGCTACCAGGTGCTGGTGCTGGGCGCCAACCTGCCCCTGGAACAGATTCCACCGGTGCTGGCCCGCCAGCCCTGCGACGCCGTCGTGCTGTCCTCCTCTTCGCGGCTGGTCAGGAAAGGGATGTACAGTGCCGAGCTGCCGGCGTTGCTGGGAGCGATCGGGAACCCGGTACTGGTGGGCGGCAGTCAATCGGAGCTCGCCCGCCGGGAGATCGAGGCAACGGGGGCCATCGTGGTCGGCGAGGACCACCAGAATGCGCTGATGAACATCGACACCATCCTGGCAGGCGCCTGAGTCCGATCATGCAATACGCCCTGGTCTGGCTGCGCCGTGACCTGCGCCTTGGCGACAACCCCGCCCTGCAGGCCGCCCTCGAAGCCGGCCTGGTGCCAGTGCCGGTCTACATCCAGGATGTGGCCGACGGGGACCTTCCCGCGGGCGGCGCCAGCGCCTGGTGGCTGCACCACAGCCTGACCGCCCTGGACCGGGATCTGCGCGATCAGGGCAGCCGCCTGTTGCTGCGCCGTGGTGACCCCGCCCGGGAACTTCCGGCGCTGGCACGGCAACTGGGTACCCACAAGCTGTTCTGGAATCGTCGCTACGAACCCCACCACCTGGCCCGGGACCGCACCCTGAAGCACCTGTTGGGAGACGCCGGGCTCGACGTGCAGGACTTTCCCGGCAACCTGCTGCGCGAACCCTGGCAGCTGTTGAAGGCCGACGGCACGCCCTACCGGGTCTTCACCCCCTACTGGAAGGCCCTGCAGCGAACCGGTATCACGGCAGGTTCCAACACCCCGCTGGCGTGGCCCACCGGGGATGCACCTGAAGCGGATTCCCTGCCCCTGGGCGAGTTACAGCTGTTGCCCGCCATCCCCTGGGATGCGGCCTTCCCCGACGTTTGGCGGCCTGGCGAAGCGGGTGCCTGGCAGTCCCTGGATCGTTTTTGCACGGATGCCCTGGTGGACTATCCCACCGACCGCGACCGGCCTGACCTGCCTGGTACCTCGCGGCTGTCACCCCACCTGCATTTTGGCGAGATCAGCCCGCGCCAGTTGTGGACTGCCCTGTCACACTGGGGCCAGCAGCATGCCCGGCCGGGCACCCTCACCGCCATCGAGGCCTTCCAGCGCCAGCTGGCCTGGCGCGATTTTGCCCACCAGCTGCTGCATCACTTTCCACACACTGCCCGGGAACCGCTGGACCGCCGCTTTGCCCAGTTTCCCTGGGCCAGGGACTACGCCGAGCCGCTGCGGCGCTGGCAACGCGGGCAGACGGGGATTCCCATCGTCGATGCGGGCATGCGGGAACTCTGGCACAGCGGCTGGATGCACAACCGGGTGCGCATGATCGCCGCCTCCCTGCTCACCAAGAACCTGCGCATCCCCTGGCAGGAGGGCGCCGACTGGTTCATGGATACCCTGGTGGACGCCGACCTCGCCAACAACACCCTGGGCTGGCAGTGGGTGGCCGGCTGTGGCGCCGACGCGGCCCCCTACTTCCGCATCTTCAACCCGGTGCGCCAGGGCGAACGCTTCGACCCCGACGGCGCCTATGTGCGGCGCTGGGTGCCGGAACTGGGCCGGCTGCCGGCCAAGTGGATCCATTGTCCCTGGGAGGCTCCGGCCGCGGTGCTGGAAGCAGCCGGTATCGAACCGGGGCGGGA
Source organism: Lysobacteraceae bacterium (assembly GCA_020201295.1). GTDB lineage: Bacteria > Pseudomonadota > Gammaproteobacteria > DSM-19610 > DSM-19610 > JAIVHA01. Next base: position 3,562 of record JAIVHA010000250.1, read on the forward strand.
CTATCCCGCACCCATGGTCGACCTGGCCGCCAGCCGGACCCGCGCCCTGGCGGCCTGGGAGGAAATCAAGTCAATCCCGCGCTAGGAGCCTGTCGGACTTAGGCGATCGTAGCGAGCAAGGGGCAGGAGAGCGAGGACAGTTTTTCGATCGTTTGAGGAGAATAGCCGTAGCGATTCGACGAAAAGGATCGGAAAAATGGACCGCTC
>JAIVHA010000099.1 GCA_020201295.1 Lysobacteraceae bacterium
GGGTACGCCATGCTACAAGCCATCAAGACCTTCTTTCAGCAGCACATCGATGCCGAGGTGCATCGTCCCGAAACCCGCGAGCACGGCCTGCGCCTGGCCACCGCCGCCCTGTTGATGGAAATGACCCGCGTGGATTTCACCCGCCGCCCCGAGGAACTGCGGATGGTGGCATCACTGGTACAGGGGGAATTCGGGCTCACCGGGGAGGAAACCCGCGAGCTGGCGGAGCTGGCCGAGGCGGAGGCCCATGAGGCCGTTTCCCTCTATCAGTTCACCGGACTGATCAACGAACATTTTTCTCCAGAGGAAAAGGTGCGGGTGGTGGAGATGCTCTGGCAGGTGGCCTATGCTGACCGGGAATTGGACAAATACGAGGAATCCCTGGTGCGCAAGGTGGCCGAACTGCTCTACGTGCCCCATCGGGACTTCATCCGCGCCAAGCACCGCGTCCAGGAAACCCTGGGTCTTAGCTAGGAGCCTGTGCCGGCCCACAAAAAAGCCCCGGATCACGGATCCGGGGCTTTTCGGGAAGGCGGGCCTTCCAGGCTGTGGCGGCTCGGTACTGCTTAGCCAGCCATGTCCTTCAGTGCCTTCAGCGGCAGAACCTTCACGACGGTACGGGCCGGTTTGGCTTTGAACATCATTTCTTCGCCGGTGAAGGGATTGGTGCCCTTGCGGGCCTTGGTGGCGGGCTTGCGGACGGTCTTGATCTTCATCAGACCGGGTACGGTGCAGGTGCCGGCGCCGCCCTTCTTGATATGACCGTTGATAATGTTGCTGAGGGAGTCGAATACTGCGGAGACATCCTTTTTCGCCAGGCCGGTATCATCGGCAATGGCACCCATCATCGCGGACTTCGTCATTGCTTCCTTGACCGTGCTGATGCGCTTGGCCGGAGCTGCGGCCTTCTTTGCTGCTACCTTCTTCTTCGTCTTCACATCGACGATATCGGTTTCACGGTATGGTTGCGCACAAGTGCTGGGTGTGGATGCGACACCTCGCGTCCACCGGATTTGAGCTGATCCATGTTCTCCTCGAGAGGTATTGGATCCGGGCGGCAAGAGCTTGTGACAGAGGCCACGGAACGCCTCGCCTGGTGACGATATAAGCACCGTTTGGCCACGGGTTTCCGGGCGTGGACTCTTCCTTCGGGGCCTGGTTTGCGACGCCCATGCCACAGTTAAGAATTGTCGCTCTCCGGCCGATAGCAGGGGTGCGGCGAAACGCCGTGTGGGGCCCTTTTGGGGCATGAAAGTTCAGTTCTGACAAGGATATAGGAAGCAGGCACAAGGGCATGGGAGCGGCGAAGAAGCTAGTCGACAAAAAAGCGCTACGGGACCTGGTGCCCCTGAATGCCCTGTCACCCATGCACGTGGACGAGGTAGCCGCGAAGGCCGTCATCGAGGAAGTCCGTGCCGGCCGGTTCATCTTCCGGCAGGGTGACCGCGATAATCAGTCCATCTACGTGCTGGATGGTGAAGTCAGCATCATCGGCGACGACAACGAGGTGCTGGGCAGCGTCCATGGCGGAGCCGACAATGCGCGCCACCCCATCGGTCACCAGCAGCCGCGCCAGGTCTCGGCCCGCGCCAAATCCAATGTCATCGTGGCACATATCGACTCCAGCCTGCTCGATATCCTGCTGACCTGGGACGAATCCTCGGGGTACGAAGTCAGCGAAATCGACAGCGACGACGAAGACGACTGGATGACCCGGATGCTCCAGTCGCCGGCCTTCATGCAGTTGCCACCGGCCAATATCCAGCAGCTGTTGATGAAAATGGAGTCGCGGCCCGTCACGGCTGGCGAGGTGATCGTCCGCCAGGGTGAAGAAGGCGATTATTTCTATGTAATCACCAGTGGTCGCTGCGTGGTAACCCGCAAGGCCACGGCCCAGGGCAAGGAAGTGAAGCTGGCGGAACTCGGTGATGGTGCCAGCTTCGGCGAAGATGCGCTGGTCTCCAGCAACAAGCGCAACGCCACCATCACCATGCTGACCGATGGCACCCTGATGCGCCTCGCCAAAAAGGACTTCCAGGAGTTGCTGCAGGCACCCCTGGTGCACCAGGTCAGCTACGAACAGGCCGCTACACTCGCCGAAGATGGTGCGATCTGGCTGGATGTGCGCCTGCCTGGAGAGTTCGAAAACGGCGCTATCCCGGGCGCCCGCAACATTCCCCTGTCCGGTCTGCGCGACCCTTCCACCCGGTTGGAGGAAGACGGTCGTTTCATTCTCTGTTGTGATACCGGACGCCGCAGCGCCTCTGGCGCCTTCGTACTCAGCCAGCGCGGGCTGGATGTCTATGTACTGGAAGGCGGCCTGCACGCCGTACCCGCCTCGGTGCTGGTGCAGGCCGATGGTTCCCCGGCACATGCGTCGCCCGCCGCCAGCGCGGAGGTGATCCCGCTGGATGCTTCCATCGGGCCCGCCAGCGCCGCGGATGCGGGCGGGGATGCACGGCTGCATGAGCTGAAGGCCCGTTATGATCGGGAAATGGAACGCATCAAGGAGTTCCAGGAAACGGCCCGGCAGACCATCCAGTCTGCCCAGCAGGCACGCAAGCTGGCAGAGGAAAAGGCCAGCGGCTTGCAGGCGCAGCTGCAGGAGGCGCAGGCCGCCCTGGCCCGTGCCGAGGCGGGCGGCGGTGCCGATGACACCCGCATACAGGAACTGGAGAAACAGTTGGAACAGGCCGGCCTGGCCCAGGGACAGTTGCGCGGCGAGCTGAGCGATGCCCAGGAGACCCAGGCCGAGGCCGAGGCCCATCTCAAGCAGTATGAACAACAGTTGAACGAGGCCCGCGAGGCGGGCCGTCGCGAGCTGGCCGAGGCCCAGGCGGAACTGGACGCCAGCCGTCAACAGATCATCGAACTGGAACAGGAACAATCGCAATCCGCTGCGCGGCTGCAAGAATTGCACAAGGAACTCGAGGCCGGTCAGGGTGACAGTACCCGGCAGCTGGAGCAGTTGTCCGGAGAACTGGAGACCGTGCGCGCCGAACTGCTCCAGGTGCGGACGACCCTGGAGGCTGCCGAACAGGCGCGAGCGGATCTGGAGAAGCAGCGCCAGGACATCCAGCGCGAACGTGACGAACTGCAGGCGCGGCTGGAAACGGCTGGCGAGGAAGTGCGGGGCGAGCTGGGCAAGCACCAGCAGCAGATCGGCGGTCTGGAGTCGGAGTTGGTGCAACTGCGCCGTAGCCACGAGGAGCTGGGTTCCCGCGCCAGTCAATTGGCGGCCGAGCGGGACGCCTCCCGCGAGCAGCTAGCGGTGCTGCGGCAGGAACAGGCCGGCCTGCAGCAGCGGCTGGACGAACAGCACGACAGCGCCGGACAGGAACAGGATAGCCTGCGCGCTGAGCGGGACGCCGCGAGGGCCGAAGCCGAACAGGTCCGGGCCCGGGTGGTGGAGCTGGAACAATCCCTGCAGGGCGGCAGCCAGGAACTGTCCGAGCTGCAAACGCAGATCTCCCGTTACGAGGAACAGTTCCGGGAGCGGCAGGAAACCGCGGCCAGCGCGGCACAAGAGGCCGCGGCCCGGGAAGCGGAGGCACTGGCCAGCCTGCGGGAGACCCAGGAGCAGCTGCAGGCCTTACAGAAGGAAGTGGAGGAGCGGGACAATCGGCTCG
>JAIVHA010000251.1 GCA_020201295.1 Lysobacteraceae bacterium
GATCCAGGGATGCACGTGTAGGAGCGGCGCGAGCCGCGAATGTTCGCGGCGCGAGCCGCTCCTACAGGAGAGATTTTGCAATGATTGGGTGACGTCAGCACTTTTCATTTTTTCATCCGGGCTCCTGGTGTTCTTTGCGCCTTGGCGTGCTTGGCGCCTTGGCGGTTAACATGATGGCTTTCCCAACCCCTTGCCCTACAATGACTCCTCTCACCACGATCCGGCTTCCGCATGCAATACCGTGACCTGCGCGATTTCATCGCCCAACTGGAAGTCCGTGGCCTGCTCAAACGCATCCAGGCCGAGGTGGATCCCTATCTCGAAATGACCGAGATCTGCGACCGCACCCTGCGCGCCGGCGGACCCGCGCTACTGTTCGAGAACCCGAAGGGGCACTCTGTCCCCGTGCTCGGCAACCTGTTCGGTACCCCGGAACGGGTGGCGCTGGGCATGGGCGAGGACTCGGTTGCAGCACTGCGCGAGGTAGGCAAGCTGCTTGCGTTCCTCAAGGAACCGGAACCACCCAAGGGCTGGCGCGATGCCCTGGAAAAGTTACCCAAATACAAGAAGGTGCTGGACATGGCCCCGAAGGTGGTCGGGAAGGCGCCTTGCCAGGAGGTGGTGTTGGAAGGTGAGGACGTGGACCTTGCCGAATTGCCCATCCAGACCTGCTGGCCCGGCGATGCCGGGCCGCTCATCACCTGGGCGCTGGTGGTCACCAGGGGGCCGTACAAGGAACGCCAGAACCTGGGCATCTACCGCCAACAGGTCATCGGCCGCAACCAGGTCATCATGCGCTGGCTGGCCCACCGTGGCGGCGCGCTGGATTATCGCGACTGGCAAGAGGCGCATCCCGGCGAGCGCTTCCCCGTGGCCGTGGCCCTGGGTGCCGATCCCGCCACCATCCTCGGTGCCGTGACCCCGGTGCCCGACAGTCTGTCCGAATACGCCTTCGCCGGCCTGTTGCGCGGCTCAAAAACCGAACTGGTGCAGTGCCTGGGCAGCGAGCTGCAGGTGCCGGCCAGCGCCGAGTTCGTGCTGGAGGGCTACCTGGAACCGGGCGTCGAGGCCGACGAGGGCCCCTTCGGCGACCACACCGGCTACTACAACGAGGTGGACAGCTTCCCGGTGTTCACTATCGAGCGCATCACCCACCGCCGCGACCCCATCTACCACAGCACCTACACCGGTCGTCCGCCCGACGAGCCGGCCGTGCTCGGCGTAGCGCTGAACGAAGTGTTCGTGCCCCTGCTGCAGAAACAGTTCCCGGAGATCACCGATTTCTATTTGCCGCCGGAAGGCTGCTCCTACCGCATGGCGGTGGTAAGCATGAAGAAACAGTACCCCGGCCATGCCAAGCGCGTGATGTTCGGCGTCTGGTCCTTCCTACGCCAATTCATGTACACTAAATTCGTCATCGTCACCGACGACGACATCAACGTGCGCGACTGGCAGGACGTGATCTGGGCCATGACCACGCGTATGGACCCGGTTCGCGACACCCTGCTGGTGGAGAACACGCCCATCGATTATCTCGATTTCGCCTCGCCGGTATCCGGCCTCGGCGGCAAGATCGGCTTCGACGCCACCAACAAGCTGCCCGGCGAGACCAGCCGCGAGTGGGGCCGTCCCATCGTCATGGACGAGGCGGTTAAGCGGCGCGTGGATACCCTCTGGGACGAGCTCGGGATCGACTGACGCATCGGACGCCACTCAACATGGCAACGCCCGCCAGCAACAATCCAGCGGCGGGGGGCAGTGGTACCGCAGCCTGCGTAATCGCGTTCATGCTCTGGACATTAATCGATGAGTGAAACAGCAGGTCACGGTCTGCCGTCAGCTCGGGAAGCCCGGACCAGGGCAGGGGATAGCCAAGATCCAGGCTCGTGTCCTGGTTGCCGGTGAAGGCGACCATCGCATCTGTCAGTGACACGAAAGGTTGCGCAAGCTGCTGCTGAAGATCATGCGTGATGGATTCGCCCCCCGCCTGCCCACTACCATTCGATGACCAAGGCAGGTTTGGAGTCAGCACGAGCAGCGAACTCGCACTCCCATGCAGCATCGGCAGCAAGGCCGCGTTGTGCTCACCGGAAAGTATGCGCTCCTTCAAGACCTCCTTCATGTTATCCAGGCGGATATCCACCACACAGGTGGTCGCGATAATCCCGGCCCCAAACCGATCATCGCGAATGGCATGCACGCTTTTGCATACCTGCTTGACGTCGTAGCCGACACTCGCTGCACTGCTAGTCGCGGGGAAAACAAAGAGCAGGGAATGGTAAAGCGCTGCGGAAATGGCGGTGCAATATATGTGTTTCATTGAAGACCTCCTGTCATGGTGAATGATTTCACCCGCTCTCAAGCGTTGCACATTTCACCTCGATTTCAAGTGATCGCCTGAACCAGAACGACAAATAATCAACGGGCATTGCGGCAGTATTCCGCAACGACATCTTGCTCGTGCATCAAATTTGTTACAGATGGATGCACAGCTTCAGCGCATTGATAATCAGCCTGTTCCTGATCAATCCTTCACCATGGATGGTTTTTCCTGTCACACATCAGTGACAACTGCGCACCCGCGCCCACAAATGCATTCCTTGCCATGATGCCTGCAAGTCGACCATGAAAAACGCAGCAACAAACTGATTCTTCTTCGCTTTGGCGCATTACTCGCTGTCACGTCTTCATTACGATGATGCTGCTAGCACAGTTTGCAGCCTGTTCCACTTGTCGCAATTCAAGATCGCTCATCGGGATCCCCGATAGCTTCCAGACCGCAACCGCATATCAATCACCTTGAAATACAAAAGCTTCGCTGCGGAACCCGCCAATGGCACGATGCTTGCTGACTGCTTACTTCTCGGTTGCATACCGCGCCTGAGAATGGTCCATACAGAATGGCAACCTCAAGGAACAGGAGAACTCCAATGATCAAACATCAATATCTTGTAGCGGGATTATCAGCCGTTGCCATGGCGGTACTCACCGCCACGGCGACTGCGAATC
>JAIVHA010000252.1 GCA_020201295.1 Lysobacteraceae bacterium
CCTGGATGCTGTGACCCTGGGTCACCATCAGCATGACCTGCATCTCGCGCTGGGAAAGCTTGTCGAAGGGGGAACGCTCACCGCCGGGCAGCATGGACAGGGCCAGCTGGCGGGCAATGTCGGCACCGATGTAGCGTTCCCCACGATGCACCACCTGGATGGCATCGACGATCTCGTCCACGGCGCAGCCCTTGGTCAGGTAGCCCGAGGCGCCGGCCTCGAGCAGGCGCGTGGGATAGGGCTCGTCCACATGGATGGTGACCACGATGACGCGCAGGCCGGGATGCGCCTGGATGATCTTGCGGGTAGCCTCCAGGCCGCCGATGCCGGGCATGTTCACATCCATGAGCACCACATCGGGTCCGTGCTCACGTACCTGGTTCAGGGCCTCCTCTCCGGTACTGGCCTCGGCGATGACCCGAATGTCCCGGGTATCTTCCAGGATGCGTTTGATGCCGGTGCGCACCAGCTCATGGTCATCGACAATGAGAACCCGAATCATCCCGCCACCTCTGTCTGTCCCTATGTAAATACTTCATCCTGCGGGGGATGCTAGCAGTAACCGCAAGAATTGTCAGGCCACGCACCGTGGTTTTCACCCGCCTGACCCGACCCCGGTTTCGCCTGCCCTGCTCAGCCCCCTTCGCCCAGCAGTGGCTCCAGGGCACGCAATTCTTCCTCGATGACGGGCACGCCCTCCGAGTCCGCCGGGAGGACGTCCCGCAGGCGCTGCCAATATTGCCGCGCCGCCGGGTAGTCCTGCTCCTGGTAGGCGGCGGCACCGGCCAGCCACAGGGACTGGGGGTGGTCGGGATCCAGGGTCAGCGCCTGGCGCACCAGTTCCAGCGGGCGCCCCCGGGAGCTGCCCGTGGTGGCGGCCAGCAATTCCGCGTACTGGGCCAGTACGGCGGGGTCACGATCCCCGCCCTGGGTCAGGGCCTGCTCGTAGGCCTCCAGTGCCTGATCCTCCCGTCCGATGGTGGCCAGGGAACGCGCCAGCAATGCCCAGTCCCGGGGATCGGACCGATCCGCCATGCGCGCCCGCAGGTCATCCGGCAACCGGGCCATGTCATGTTCGCCCGGTGTCACCATGGTCGGTGTCTGCCGTGCCGGTTCCAGACCGGCCTGGCCACTACCCACCTGCAAATAAGTGGCCAGCGCCAGGGCCGGTACTGCCAGCCCGAGCAATACCACGGTCAGCCGGCGGTTCGATGCGGTGTGCATGGCCTCGGATGGGTCCGTGTCCCGGCTGTCCTCCAGCAGGCCCCGCTCGATATCGGCCCGGGCGCGTTCGAACTGGCTGTCCTCGAGCAAGCCATTGGCGCGATCGGCTTCCAGGTCCCGCAGCTGCTGGTAATGCACCGTCAGACGGGCCTGTTCCATGGCGGCAGGTGTCTTCACGCCGGAATCGGAACGCAGCAAGGGCAATAGCAGGAGCAGCACCGCGCCTGCAGTCAGCAACAGGGCGAGCCCCCAGAATACGGCGCTCACCGTGGTCACAGCCGCTGTCCCGTGAGGTCAGCCAGGCGGGCGCGTTCCTCGGCGCTCAGTCCCTTGTCGTGGGCGCGACGCTGGCGTCCGATCATCGCCACCAGCACCAGCACACCGACCAGCAGGAACAGGATGGGGCCAAACCAAAGCAGGTAGGTGTTGGGCTGCAGCGGCGGCCGGTAGAGGACGAAATCCCCGTAGCGGCTCACCATGAATTCGGTGATCCGTTCCTGGTCCTGACCCGCGCGGGTCATCTGGTAGATGTTGCGCCGCAGATCCTGGGCCAAGCCGGCGTTGGAATTCACCAGGGACTGGTTCTGACACACGGTGCAGCGCAGTTCGCGGATCAGGGTCTGGTACTGCTCCTCCTGGGCCGGGGTTTCGAATTCCAGGGGCGTGCCCACCGGGATGGCGGCCAGGGGCGCGGACACCAGCAGCGGCAGGCAGCGGAGTACAGACCACAGCCATCTCATGAGGGGGCTCCATCGAGGGACTGCATCAGCGGCAGTATCTTCTCCGTCAATACCCGGCGCGAGAGCGGACCCACATGCTTGTAGCGGATTACACCGTCGGGCCCGATAACGAAGGTCTCCGGGGTGCCGTAGACCCCCCAGTCGATCCCCACCTGCCCCGCTTCGTCGAAGCCGATGGCGCGGTAGGGATTGCCACCCCGCCGCAGGTAGGCGATGGCATCGCTGCGCGTGTCCTTGTAGTTGAGCCCGTAGATGGGCACTCCTTCGCGGGCCAGCTGCATCAAAAGAGAATGCTCGGCGCGGCAGGAGACACACCAGGAGGCCCACACATTGAGCAGGCTCGTCTGTCCGCGCAGTGCCTGGTGCTGGAAGCGTTCGTTCGCATCCAGCAGTTCCGGCAGCTCGAAGGCAGGCGCGGGTTTTCCCACCAGGGGCGATGGCAGTTCACGGGGATCCAATCCCAGGCCCGTCCACAACAACAGTACCAGCAGGCCGAAGACGCCGAAGGAAACGACCAGGCGCAGCATCCTAAGATCCCCCGGCCGGATAGGCGGCCGCGGAGCCGGGCGCAGGCGCCGCGCTGCGGGCACCGGCAAGGCGGTAGCGGCGGTCGGCGGCAGCCAGCACGCCACCGAACACCATCAACAGGCAGCCGCTCCACATCCAGCTCATGTAGGGCTTGTAGTAGACGCGCACCACCCAGGCACCCCCGCCCAGGGGATCGCCCAGGGATACATACAGGTCACGGAACAGTCCCCGGTCGAGGGCGGCCTTGGTCATGGGCATCTCCTGGCCGGGATGATGGCGCTTCTCCGGGTGCAGGGTGGTGAACAGCCGGCCGTTGCGGCTGACCTCCACCTCGCCACGCTCGGCACTGTAGTTGGGCCCCTGCACACGGCTGATGCCCTGGAATCGAAACTGGTAACCGCTCACCTCGACGCCTTCGCCCGGGACCAGGCGCACATCCCGTTCCACCTCGTAGGTCATGACCATGGCCACCGCCACCAGGAACACGGCCACGCCCGTGT
>JAIVHA010000253.1 GCA_020201295.1 Lysobacteraceae bacterium
GCGTAACGTCGCACCAGCTGTGGCGACTCGCGGTCCGCGGGCTGGGCGACGAGGCCCAGTTCCACCCGTACCGCTGCGCGGCCACCGGCATGCAGGCGCCGGGAAAAATCCCGCAACTCCAGATGCAGGTACAGGTCGGCATCACGGCCCATGGGGTCCGTGGCCACCAGGTCGGCGATATCGCTGTCACGCAGGTATTGCACCAGCTGGTCGCGCACCAGCACCGGCGGCGGGCCGATCCAATGATGGTAGTGATGGCGTTGCAACTGCTGGGGCCGGTCCGCGTGGCTGTACAGGAGGGCACGATCACGCAGCAGGCCGACGGCCTCGACACGCTCCACCCGCAGCACACCGACCAGGGGCGGCCGTTCGAACGCTTGTTCCACCGGCAGGGTCGCCAGGCGGTAGAAGTGATCATCAGGGACGGTGCCGGCGCAGCCGCTCAGGAACAACGCCAGCCACAAGGGCAGGCATATCCCCGGACAGCACTGCCTGAAACCATTTCTGTCATTCCTATTCATGTGACACCCCCTGCTCACGGGGCGGCTTGCCGCCCAGCAGCAGGCCGGGGTTCTGGCGAATCTGGCGGCTGAATTCGTTCATGTTGCGGCTGGTACCTTCCATGTCATGGAGAATCACACTCGTGTAATCGGCAACCTCCTCCAGGGTGCGGCGCAGGGAGCGGATGGACTGTTCCAGATCCTTGCGATTATCCTCCACCAGGCCATGGCTGGACTCCAGCAGCACCCGTGCATCCTGCTGCAGGTCCAGCAGGCCCTCGGACAGAAGCAGCATATTGGCGGACATCTGGTCGGTATTGTCGATGACCCGCACCAGTTGCTTTTCCCGATCGCTGTCAAGGATGCGGTTGATGCGTCCGGCGCTCTCCTGCAGGGAGGACACCAGGCCCTGCATGCCGCCCAGTATCAGCGGCAGTTGTTCACCCACCTGGTCTCCCAGGCTGTTGATGCGGCGGTCCAGGTTGTCCAGCAGGGGCCGCACGCCGTCGCGGGTCAACCCGCTCACCTCGTCGGCAACGCTGGCCAGGGCCGCGAACAGATCCACGCCGGCCTGTCCCCGCAGTTCCGTACCCGGAGAGAGAAATTCGACACTGGCGCCTTCTTCGATGTTGATCACCGTTTCCGCCAGCAGTCCTTCCGAATAGATCCTGGCGATACTGTCGACGGGGATCTGCCAACCGTCGCGGACACGCAGGTCGACCCGGTACTGCATGCCGGCAGGGCGGCGCTCGGGATGGATGGCGGCCACGGCACCGACCCGGAATCCCTCATAGGTCACCGGCGTACCCGCCTTGATACCGCCCACACGTTCGTAATACACATGGTAGACATCCCGCTCCCCTACCCCGCCGGTGAGGCGGAACAGGACGTAGAGCAGCAGCAGGAAGGCCGCCAGGACCGTGCCACCCACCACCAGGTAATTGATATTGTCTCGTCTCATCTCAACTCACAGGTTCATCAATCAGTCAGGCGTCGCAGGTATTCCTCGGGATCCACATCGATTTCCTGGGAACGGCGGTTGAGCAGGTTCTGCACCCGCTCGCTGGGACTGTTGCGGACTTCCTCCACCGTGCCCGTGATCAGGATGCGGCCCTGATCGAGCACCGTGATGCGATCGGCGATGCGAAAGGCACTGTCCAGCTCATGGGTCACCACCAGGATGGTCACTCGCAGGGCATCGCGCAGGCGCAGGATCAACTCGTCCAGGTCCGCCGATACCACCGGATCCAGTCCGGCGGAAGGCTCATCGAAAAACAACAGGCTGGGGTCCATCACCAGGGCACGGGCCAGGGCGGCACGCTTGATCATGCCGCCGGACAACTGGGCCGGCATGAGTCGTTCGAAACCGGCCAGGTTCACCACTTCGAGCTTCATGCGCGCCATGATGCGAATGGTGCGCTCATCCAGGCGGGTATGTTCACGCAGGGGGAAAGCCACGTTCTCTTCCACGGTCATGGAGTTGAACAGGGCGCCGTTCTGGAAGGACACGCCCATGCGTCGTCGCAATTGGTACAGTTCACGCGCCGAAGCCTGGCTGATATCCGTCCCGAACAGGCTCACCTGCCCGGCAGCGGGTCGATTGAGGCCGAGCAGATGGCGCAGCAGGGTGGACTTGCCCGAGCCGCTGCCCCCCATCACCACCATGATCTCGCCGGGCCGCACCTGCAGGTTGACCTCATCGAGGATACGCCGTGAATCGTAGTAGCTGACCAGGCCCTCCACCTCGATGGCGTATGGCGCTGTGCTGGCGGTAACGGTGGCGGCTTGCGGCATCATGGTCAGCGGCTCAGAAAATAGGTGAAGATCATGTCGGCGACCACAATGGCGGCGATGGACAGCACCACGGAGCGCGTGGTGTAGCGACCCAGTCCTTCCGCGCCGCCACTGACCGAAAAGCCATTGGCGCAGGCGATCAGGGCGATGAGGGTACCGAACACCAGCGCTTTGTAGAGCCCCTGCGCCAGGTCCGACCAGTCGAGCACAACGAAACACTGCTCGATGAACACGGCCAAAGGCATGGACAGGGTCATGCTGGTATAGAGGCCGCCGCCGATGATAGCGGCGGTGTTGGCGAACATGGTCAGCACGGGCATCATGATGAGCATGGCGAGCAATATGGGCGCCACCAGATGACGCACCGGCTCCACGCCCATGACCCGCAGGGCGTCCACTTCCTGGGACATTTGCATGGAACCGATACGGGCTGCGATGGCGGAACCGGAACGGCCGGCGACGACAATGGCGGCGATCAGCACACCAAATTCACGCGTCACGGAATAGGCGATTCCGGCCACCACCTGTGACTCGGCACCGAACTCCCGCAGGGTGGCCAAACCCTGGATCGCCATCATGGCGCCATTGGCGAAGGCCAGCAGCAGTACTACCGGCACGGCCAGCACGCCGATCTTCATCATCTCCGCACTAACGGCCGACAGGCGTACCGGCTGTTGCAGGAAG
>JAIVHA010000141.1 GCA_020201295.1 Lysobacteraceae bacterium
TGGCGTACCCGCGCACGCAGGATGCGCTTGGCCTGTTCCCGGTCACGGGTGATATCGTCGAAACGCTTGGGAAGAAAATCCAGGGCCCCGGCATCGAGGGCATCCAGGGTAGCCTGGGCGCCCTCATAGCTCAGCGAGGAAAACATCAGCACCGGGGTGGGCCGGATGGCCATGATGCGGCGCACGGCGGTGATACCGTCCATGACCGGCATTTCGATATCCATGGTCACCACGTCGGGCTTGAGCAGCGATACCTGGCGAATCGCCTCACGACCATCCGCCGCCGTACCCACTACTTCGATGTGAGGATCGGACTCCAGAATCTCAACGATGCGCTTGCGAAAAAACGCGGAGTCATCGACCACCAGGACCTTCGCGACCATGTAATATCCTTATTTCCTAACTACTGGGGTCAGGTCTTGCAATCCAACATCGGCTTGGTTGTTTTAAGCCGATGTTGGATTGCAAGACCTGACCCCAACACCTTCTACATATGCCGTGCATGGGCTTTCATCAGGCTCGGCACATCCAGTATGAGTGCGATGCGGCCATCGCCGGTGATGGTGGCGCCGGCAAAGCCGGCCAGGCCCTGCAATAGGGCGCCCAGGGGCTTGATGACCACTTCCTCCTGGCCAATGAGCTGTTCGACCACGAAACCGACCTTAATATTTCCCACGTGTACCACCACTACGTGGCCCGGGCCTTCCGGTTCGGGTGACTTGTGATCACGCACCAGCCACTTGCGCAGATAGAACAGCGGTAATGCCTTCTCACGCACCATGACCACCAACTGGCCGTCCACCACGTTGGTGCGCTTGATATCAAGGTTGAAGATCTCGCTGACACTGCCCAGCGGCAGGGCAAAGGGCTGCTTGCCCAGCACCACCATAAGGGTGGGCATGATAGCCAGGGTCAGCGGTACGCGAATGCTCAAACGGCTGCCCCTGCCTTTCTCGGAATCGATTTCCACCGTGCCGTTGAGTTGGCCTATGCGGGTCTTCACCACATCCATACCGACGCCGCGGCCGGAAACGTCGGAAATTTCCGTCTTGGTGGAAAAGCCGGGCGCGAAAATCAGGTTGAAGGCATCCTTGTCATCCAGGCGCGCGGCGGCCTCGGCATCCATGAGTCCCTTCTCCACCGCCTTGGCACGCAACACGGCGGGATCCATACCTTTGCCGTCGTCTTCGATGGACAAGAGGATATGATCACCCTCCTGCTCCGCCGCCAGCACCACCGTGCCGGCGCGGGGCTTGCCGGCGGCCACTCGTTCCTCGGGACTTTCGATGCCATGGTCCACGGCATTACGCACCAGATGCACCAGCGGATCGGCCAGGGCCTCCACCAGATTCTTGTCGAGGTCGGTTTCTTCTCCGACCATCTCCAGATTGATCTCTTTTTTCAGACTCCGGGCCAGATCGCGCACCACCCGCGGGAAGCGTCCGAACACCTTCTTGATGGGCTGCATGCGGGTCTTCATCACAGCGTTCTGCAGGTCCGCCGTGACCACGTCCAGGTTGGCCACCGCCTTGGCCATATCCTCGTCGGCCATAGTGGCTTTGAGGGTGGCCAGGCGATTACGCGCCAGCACCAGTTCACCCACCAGGTTCATGATGTCATCGAGGCGCTTGGTGTCCACGCGCACGGAGGTCTCCACCTGCGGCGCGGGTGCCTGGGACGGGGCAGCCGCGGCACGAGGCGCCGGCACCGGTGCCGCCGGTGCGGTGCTGGCGGCGGCCGCGGGCTCGGCAGCCGCCGTCGCGGCCGGACCCTTGCCGGCACCGTGCAACTGGTCCAGTAGCGCGTCGAATTCCTCTTCCGTGATGCTGTCGTTCGCGGCGCCGGGAGCCGAGGCTGGCGGGGCTGGAACCGGCGCGGCCGTGGCTGCACCGGGCCCCTTTCCGGAACCATGCAATTCATCGAGCAGGGCGTCGAACTCATCCTCGCTGATCTCATCGCTGGAGGGCGCGGTATTGCCCGCGACGACGGCCTTGGGCACGCCGGCCGGCCCGTGCAGTTCCTCCAGCAGGGCCTCGAATTCCTCTTCTGTGATGTCATCGCTTCCCGCGTTGGCCGATGCCGGCTCGGCGCCCGCCGCCAGCATCTGCTCGAATTCCGCCTCGGCGGCATCCGCTGACGCCGCTGCCGGTGTCGCGGCTGCCGGCGGCGGTGCGGCGGGGGTGACCGGTGCCGCGCCGCCGGGCACGGCCAGGGCCTCGAGGGTCTGTAATAAAACCGGGTCGGCGGATGCGGGCATGTTGCCGGCCTGGATGTCGGCAAACATGCCATTCACCACGTCCAGGACCTGCAGGACGGCATCCATCAGGTCCGAGTCCACGCCCCGTTCACCCTGGCGCAGGACGTTGAACACGTCCTCGGCCCGATGGCAGACGTTGACCAGGGGATCGATGGCCAGGAAACCGGCTCCGCCCTTGATGGTATGAAAACTGCGGAACACGGAATTGAGCATGTCCAGGTCATCCGGACGCTGCTCCAGCTGCACCAGTTCCTCATTGAGACGCTCGAGGATTTCCCCGGCCTCTACCAGGAAGTCCTGGAGAATTTCGTCATCGGCATCCAGTGACATCGTTTCCTACCTCAAAACCCCAGGCTGGACAACAGATCATCCACGTCATCCTGACCGGAGACCACATCCACACTGCCTCCGCCCGGTACCTGCGGACCCAGGCCGCGCATCATGCGATCCTTCTCCGCATCCTCGTCGGCGGGCCTGGATAAGCGCTCCTGACCGGAGATGCGAATCAAGCCAACCAGCTTGTCTTCCACTTCCTGCACCAGATTGATCACCCGGCGGATGATCTGGCCGGTGAGATCCTGGTAATCCTGGGCCATCATCACTTCATTTAGCTTGCCATTGATGTCGCCGGCATGACCCACGGTCTGGTTCAGGAAGCCATCCAGTTCACGACTCAGTTCGCGGAATTCCTCCACGCTCATGTCCTTGCTGCGAAAACGCATCCACTGGGCATGCAGTCGATTGGCATTGTCTTTCAGCACATCGGAAATCGGCAGTGCTTCCTCCACCAAACCAAGGGTGCGGTGGGCCGCCTCTTCCGTCATGGTGATGACGTAGTTGAGGCGCTCCTTGGCATCGGGGATATCGCTCTCGGTGATGTCCGTAATGCGGTTGTCCAGTTGGAAATTGTTCAGGGCCTCATGCAGCTCGCGGGTCATCTTGCCCAGTTCCTGGAACAAGTGTTCCTCGCGCCGACGGCCAAGATGGTCGAGCAGGCGTTCCACCTCGGCGTCATTGCCGGATTCCAGGCTTTCGACCAGTTCACGGGCCTGGGTCAGATACAGCTCTTTGGGATCACTCATACTGTCCCCTACCCCGCCGCGGCAATGCGTTCGAAGATCTTGTCGATCTTTTCCTTGAGGGTGGCGGCGGTGAAGGGCTTGACGATGTAACCGTTCACGCCCGCCTGGGCCGCCTCGATAATCTGGTCACGCTTGGATTCCGCCGTCACCATCAATACCGGCAGATCCGCCAGCTTGGTATCGGCGCGCACGGCCTTGAGTAGGTCGATGCCGCTCATGCCGGGCATGTTCCAGTCGGTGACCAGGAAGTCGAAATTACCCGACTGCAGCATGGGCAGGCCGGTGTTGCCGTCATCCGCTTCGTGGGTATTGTTGAAACCCAGATCCCGCAGCAGGTTTTTGATAATGCGCCGCATCGTGGAGAAATCATCCACAATCAGGATCTTCATGTTCTTGTCCAAGGGGACCTCCTACTGCTCCTCGCTTGCCGTACCGAACCGGACCCGGACCCTATTCCTGGGTCCACTCCCCCATGCGGGCGCGCAGGCGGATCAGGGCCTGGCCATGGATCTGGCAGACCCGGGATTCGCTGACCCCGAGCACCTCGCCGATTTCCCGCAGGTTGAGTTCTTCATCGTAGTACATGGCCATCACCAGGCGCTCCCGCTCGGGCAGCCCCGCAATGGCCTCGGCCAGGGCCGCCTTGAAGCCCTGGTTCTGCAGGCTGTCTAACGGCTCGTTCGGCTGGTCCTGAAGGCTGTAATCCGCCTCGTCGCCGGAATGGCCCGGTTCGTCGATGCTGAACACCCGGCAGCCGGTGGCATCCTGCAGGATACGGTGATAGTCCTCCAGGCTGATGCCCATGGCCTCGGCCACCTCGTTATCGCGGGCATCGCGGCCCTTCTCGTTCTCGATGCCGCGCACCGCCTCGGCCACCTGGCGCGCCTTGCGGTGCACCGAACGCGGTGTCCAGTCGGTACGGCGGATCTCGTCGAGCATGGCACCACGAATACGGATCCCCGCATAGGTCTCGAAACTGGCGCCCTGGGAGGCGTCGTAGTTCTTGGCTGCCTCCAGCAGGCCGATCATGCCCGATTGGATCAGGTCATCGGCCTGGACACTGGGCGGCAGGCGGCTCATCAAATGATAGGCAATACGTTTTACCAATGGTGCGTGCTTCATCACCATGGCATCGGCATTGGCATTGTCCTGTGTGGCGGCGTACATGGCGGCTCCATTCATGACAGCATCTCCGCTCCGTTATTGCGGGATTGGATCAATCGTTCCACGAAAAACTCCAGATGTCCTGCAGCGGCCGAGGGAATCGGCCATTTCTCGGTTTTCTGCGCCAGGGTCTTGAAGGCCATGGCCGAGCGGCTGCGCGGGAAGGCTTCCACTACCGCCTTCTGCTTGCGCACGGCCTTGCGCAGATAATCGTCGTAGGGGATGGCACCCATGAACTCCATGGTGACATCCAGGTAGCGGTCGGTTACCCGCAGTATCTTGTTATACAATTCCCTTCCCTCCTGGGCGCTATGGGCCATGTTGGCCAGTACCCGGAAATGTTGAATGCCGTATTCACGACTCAACAGTTTGATCAATGCATAGGCATCGGTGATGGAGGCCGGCTCGTCACAGACCACCACCAGGACTTCCTGGGCGGCGCGGCTGAAGCTCACCACGCTGTCACTGATACCGGCCGCGGTGTCGATCACCAGGGTGTCGATGTCGTGGCTGAGTTCACTGAAGGCGCGGATCAGCCCGGCATGCTCCATGGGACTGAGCTCGGCGAGACGCTTGGTGCCCGAAGAGGCCGGCACCACCTTCATGCCGCCCGGCCCTTCCACCAGGATCTCCTCCAGGGTGCGTTCGCCGTCCAGCACATGAGTGAGGTTGTACTGGGGGTGCAAGCCCAGCATCACATCCACGTTGGCCAGCCCCAGATCAGCATCCATGAGCATGACGCGCTTACCGCTGTTGGCCAGCGACACGCACAGGTTGACGGACACATTGGTCTTGCCCACTCCACCCTTGCCGCTGGTAACGGCGATGACACGTACGGGGTGTGGTTGAGCCATGCGACGGAGTCCTGCTGCCTGATCCAGCTTCATTTCAGACATGAGCATTCGCCATTACCCCCCCGAACCGTTCCGCCAATACGGCGTCGCCCGGGAACCAGTCCGTCACCAGCATCTCGGCCGCCTTGTTCACCAGGACATGGGGCCGCGCCGGCTGCATGTCCTCCGGAACCCGCTGGCCATCGGCAACGTAGGCCAGCGGCAATTGCTGTTCACTGATCACCGACAGGGTCCCGCCGAGACTGGCGGTCTCATCCACCTTGGTGAGAATGCAGCCATCCAGGGCCACGCCCCGGAAGGCCCGCACGGTCTCTTCCTGCACCGCCGGCTGGGCGGTGGCGGACAGCACCAGGTAACTGCGGATGGGCAGGCCGGTGTGGGTCAGGGTGCTGAATTGCTCGGTCAGGCGCAGATCACGCTGGCTCATGCCCGCGGTATCGATCAACACCAGGTGCTTGTCCATGAGGCTCTTCAGGGTCTGGGCCAGCTGGTCGTGGTCGGACGCCACCTGTACCGGCACGCCGAGGATCTTGCCATAGGTCAGCAGCTGTTCATGGGCACCGATGCGATAGCCGTCGGTGGTCACCAGGGCCACCCGCTTCTGGCCATGCCGCAAGGCAAAGCGCGCCGCCAGCTTGGCCACCGTGGTGGTCTTGCCCACGCCGGTGGCGCCAACCAGGGCCACCATGCCACCGCGTTCGAGAATGTCATCGTTGGTCACGGGCAGGGACTGGGCGAACAGCCCCAGGGCCGCGCGCCAGGCCTGTTCCGGGTCATTGCCGTGGCTGACCCGCTCCGCCAGGTGCAGTGCCATGGCCGGCTTCATGCCCAGGGCATGGAGACGGCGCAGCACTTCCAGCTGCTGGGGACGGTTGTGATTCATGTCACCCCAGGCAAGGTGGGCCAGCTGGTGCTCCAGCAGGCCACGCAATTCACGGATTTCATCCTTCATCGCCACCAGGGCCGGGTCCTGGGCCCACTGGATACCCGCGCGGGGCGTGCCGGTGGCGACCGGTGCCGGTCGCGCGGCGGTGGGCGCCTCTGCTTGCGTGCGTGCCGCGACAGGGTTGGCAGTGGCGGGGCGGGTGTGGGTCGGGGTACTGGTCGCACTTTCGTGCAAGGCCTTGTTGATCAGGGCCTCGTCGTAATCCACGGCGGAGACGATCTCCACGCCGCCATCCACCTTGCGATTGGAGAGGATGACCGCATCCGGGCCCTGCTCCTCGCGCACCTTGCGGATCGCCTGACGCATGTCCGCGGCAAAGAACCGTTTAATCTTCATATCTGCACCCCACGCCTGGCTCCTGGCTGCATCCCTTTGCCCCTTCACTCGGCTTCATGTCGTGACCCTATCTCCGGGGACCGCCGAGGGAGGTATTACCCTGCCCCACGCTGGCCACCACCTTGATCTGTTTGTTGTCCGGCACCTCGTCGTAGGCCAGCACATGCAGGTCCGGAATGCTGTGGCGGACCAACCGTGCCAACCAGGGGCGGATGCCCGGCGACACCAGCAGGATGGCTGGTGCCCCCATCGCCTCCTGCCGCTGTGCGCTTTCCGCCAGCGACTTGTGCATCCGTTCCGCCAGGCCGGGCTCGAAGCCCGCGCCACCCTCGGAGGTGGCTTGCAGGGACTGTTGCAATATCTGTTCCAGCGCAGGCTCCAGCGTAATGACCGGAAGTTCCTGCCCCATCCCATTGATATGCTGGACAATCGATCGGCCGAGAGAGACACGGCACGCGGCGGTGAGAACGCCGGGATCTTGACTCCTGTGACCGTGCTCGGCCAGGGTTTCGGCGATGGTGCGCATGTCGCGCACCGGCACCCGTTCGCCCAGCAGGTTCTGCAGCACCTTGAGCACCACGCCCAGGGGCAGGATACCGGGTACCAGGTCCTCCACCAGCTTGGGCGCGTTCTTGGCCAGCAGGTCCAGCAACTGCTGCACCTCCTCGTGACCAATGAGTTCGTGGGCATGCTCCTGCAGCAACTGGCTCAGATGGGTGGCCACCACGGTACTGGCATCCACCACCGTGTAGCCCATGGCCTGGGCATTCTCGCGCTGCGAGGCCTCGATCCACACCGCGTCGAGACCGAAGGCCGGGTCCTTGGTGGTGATCCCCTGCAGGGTGCCGAAGACGCGCCCGGGATTGATGGCCAGGTCCATTTCCGGATGCACATCGGCCTCGCCCACGGGCACGCCCATGAGCAGGATGCGGTAGGCATTGGGCGACAGTTCCAGGTTGTCGCGGATATGCACCGGCTGCACCAGGAAGCCGAGTTCCTGGGAGAGCTTTTTGCGCACACCCTTGATGCGGTCCATCATCTGCCCACCCTGGTTGCGGTCCACCAGCGGAATGAGCCGATAGCCTACTTCCAGGCCGATGATGTCCACCGGCCCCACATCCTCCCAGGACAGGTCCTTGGGTTTTTCCGTGGCGTCTTCCTTTGGCGCCGCTTCCACCACTGGCTCCAGGGCGGCGGCCTGCTGGCGCTGATAGGTGAAATAGCCACCGGCCATGGCGGCGACACCCAGGGTGATGAAGGCCAGGTTGGGCATGCCGGGGATCAGGCCCAGCATGCCGATAACGCCACCGGTCACACCCAGCACCATGGGATTGCCGAACAACTGGCTGAGAACCTGCTCGCCCATCTTCTGGCGGCTGGAAACACGGGTGATGATGATGGCTGTCGCGGACGACAGCACCAGCGAGGGAATCTGTGCCACCAGGCCGTCGCCGATGGTGAGCAGGGTGTAGACCCGCACCGCGTTGGTGAAATCCATGCCATGCTGGATCATGCCGATGGACAGGCCGCCGATGATGTTGATGAACAGGATCAGAATGCCGGCGATGGCGTCGCCGCGCACGAACTTGCTGGAACCGTCCATGGCCCCGTAGAAGTCAGCCTCGCGGGCGATGTCCTCGCGGCGCGCCCGGGCCTCGTCCTGGGTGATCAGGCCGGCGTTGAGGTCGGCGTCGATGGCCATCTGTTTGCCGGGCATGGCGTCCAGGGTGAAGCGCGCGCTGACTTCCGAGACACGGCCCGCACCCTTGGTGACCACCACGAAGTTGATGATCACCAGGATGGCGAACACCACCAGACCCACGGCATAGTTGCCGCCCACCACGAATTCACCAAAGGCCTCGATCACCTTGCCGGCGGCATCGGTACCGGTATGACCCTCCAGCAGCACCACGCGGGTGGAGGCGACGTTGAGCGCCAGGCGCAGCAAGGTCGCGATCAGCACCACAGTGGGGAACACGCCGAAGTCCAGCGGCCGCATGGCGTAGATGACCACCAGCAGCACCACCAGCGAGAGGGCGATGTTGAAGGTGAACAGCATGTCCAGCCCCAGCGCCGGCATGGGGATGACGATCATGGCCAGCATCATGATCACCAGCAGCGGCGCGCCGATGCCGCTGCTGCCGATGGCGCGCCAGGAAGGCAGGGTTGCGGGTAGTTGCATAATTCAGTCCTGGTTTGTTTCTGTTTAGTGAGGAGTTAGGAGTGAGGCGTGAGGAGAAACACCTAAGGAACCTCTGATTTATTCGTCATTGCGAGGAGCGTAGCGACGCGGCAATCTCCAAGCTGTTGATCTACCGTAGCCTGAAATTGCTTCGCTACGCTCGCAATGACGGTTTAGTGAATAAATCAGAGGTTCCCTAAACGCCTAACTCCTAACTCCTAACGCCTAACTCCTAACGCCTAACTCCTAACTCCTAACTCCTCACGCCTCACGCCTCACTCCCGGCCGGCCCCTGGGAGAACTCATCAGGGACCGGCAGGTCCACAGGCCGGTGGGGCTCGAAGCCACCCTTGCGGCGCGCGCTACGCAGCTGATAGACGTAGGCCAGCACCTGGGCCACGGCCAGGTAGAGGCCGGCTGGCACTTCCCGGTCGATATCGGTGCTGTAATAGATGGCACGCGCCAGGGGCGGGGCCTCGAACAGGGGCACGCCGTTGGCGGTGGCCACGGTACGGATCTGGCTGGCGATGAGATCGGCGCCCTTGGCCACTACCAGGGGCGCGCGCATGTTCTTGGCATCGTATTTCAACGCCACGGCGAAATGGGTCGGGTTGGTGATGACCACGTCGGCCTTGGGCACTTCCGACATCATGCGGCCCTGGGCCAATTCCTGCTGCAGGCGCCGGATCTGCGCCTTGACCTCGGGCTTGCCTTCCGTGGTCTTGTATTCATCCTTGATTTCCTGGCGGGTCATCTTCAGGTTCTTGGCGTGGTCCCAGATCTGGAAAGGCACGTCGATGGCGGCAATCACCATCAGGGACAGGCTGAGTATCAGGAAGGACCAGCCCAGAATGGACCCGGCATGGGCCAGGGCCTGGGGCACGCTTTCGTAGGCCAGGCCGTTGAAACGGGGCATGTTGTGTACCAGCAGCATAGCGCCCACGCCGCCGATGAGCAGGAACTTGGCCAGCGCCTTGAGCAACTCAACCAGGCCACGCAGGGCAAAGATACGCTTCAGCCCCTTGAGGGGGTTGAGTTTGTCGAGCTTGGGTCCCATCGCCTCGACACTGAAGGACCAGCCACCCAAGGCCATGGGTGCCAGGATGGCCGTCACCAGCATGAGCACCATGAAAGGCATCACCAGGGCAATGCCCTGCATGATGGAAATACTGAAGATGTCGATCATGGCCCAGGGATCGAATACCGCTTCCCGCGACAAGGACAATCCGGTACGAAACAGCGCCTCCATGCGCCCGATCATGAAGGGTGCCATGCCCATCAGGCCGAGCGCGCCCAGCAACAGCATGGCCATGGTGTTGAGTTCCCGCGAGCGGGCGATCTGCCCCTTCTTGCGCGCATCCTCGAGCCGTTTGGGGGTCGCCTCTTCAGTGCGTTCCTGGCCGTCGTCCTGCTGTGCCATTCAGCGTCCTCCCCGGCCGAGCTGCTGCACGGAAATCAAGGCTTCCGTCATCAGGTTGCTCATTTGCGGGAACAGGCCCGGCAGGGTGATCATCAACACCACGAAACCGAGGGTCAGCGTGATCGGAAAACCGACACCAAAGATATTGAGCTGCGGGGCGGCACGGCTCCGGCACCTGCACGCCATTCTGGGGATCCACCATGGAAGCGAAGCCCAGGCCCATGCCCATGGCGACAGTCTGGCCGCCGACGATCAGGGCAGCGAAGATCAGTTGCAGGGCGAAGCCGATGGCCATGCCGATGATCATCTGCTGCAGGGTGATGAGCACGCTCAGGGCGGAAAAGGGCTCCACCGCGGGTACCGGCGGCAACAGCGGCAGCATCACCCAGGTAATCAGCAGTGCCAGTACCAGCTTGATGCGCATCGGCACCAGGTTGCCGCCGAATACCGGTGCGATCGTCATCATGGCGGTAACGCGCACGAAGGGCCAGAACATGCTGTTCAGCCATTGGATCATTTCGGCGGTGGTATAGACCATGGCGATGATACGTCCCGTTGGGCGACCGGGCGTCAGCCGATCAAGGTGGGAATTTCGCGGAACAGGCGCAGGGTGAAGCCCATCAGGGTCTTCAGCAGCCAGGGGCCGGCGATCATCAGTACGAGTCCCACGATCAGTAGCTTGGGCACGAAGGTCAGCGTCATTTCGTTGATCTGGGTAGCGGCCTGGAACATGCCCACGACCAGGCCCACGGCCAGCGCGGACAACAGCAGGGGCGCGGCCAGCAGGGCAGTCACATAAAGTGCCTGTTGCGCCACGGTGATCACGGTTTCCGGTGTCATGGTGCCTCCATTGGGCATGCCTGTATTACGGGCGTAAGCAAACTTGCAATCCCAGCCGCGTAGGAGCGGCCTTGGCCGCGAAGGGTGTAACGGTTCGCGGCCAAGGCCGCTCCTACGAAAAACTCCGTGGCTGATTTTCACAGCTCATGCATGGTCTGCCCCTACACATAGAAGCTCGTGGCGAGAGTGCCCATGACCAGCGACCAGCCATCGATCAATACGAACAGCATGATCTTGAAGGGCAGGGAAATGATCATGGGCGAGAGCATCATCATGCCCATGGACATGAGCAGACTGGCCACCACCAGGTCAATGACCAGGAAGGGGATCATGATCAGGAAGCCGATCTGGAAGGCGGTCTTGAGCTCACTGGTGAGGAAGGCTGGCATGAGCAGCGAGAAGGGCACCTTGTCCGGGGTATCCAGTTCCCCGGCACCGGAAATCTCCGCGAACAGGCCGATGTCGCTGTCACGGGTCTGGGCCATCATGAATTCCCGGAACGGCTGACTGCCCGTCTGCAGCGCCTGCTGTAATGAAACCTGCTCGTCCATGTAGGGCTTGAGGCCCTGCTCGTAGGCGCGGTCGAACACCGGCATCATGATGAACACCGTCAGGAACAGGGACAGTCCCAGCAGAATCTGGTTGGAAGGCGTGGACATGGTGCCCAGCGCCTGGCGCAGGATCGCCAGTACGATGATGATGCGCGCGAAAGAGGTCATCATCATCAGCGCCAGGGGCAGGAAGGTCATGGCCGTCATGAAACCCAGCACCTGCAGGGTGACCGAGTAGGTCTGGCTGCCATCCTCGCTCGGGGGAGATACCCGCAGAGCGGTGAATTCCGGCGCTGCCAGCGCGCCCAGTGGCAACAGGCCCAGCAGCAGCAACAGCATCAGGCGCAAGGATTTCATTGGGGTTTGCTCCGGCCCAGGGCCATGTCGAGGGCCTGGGCAAAGCCGGCCTTGGGACGCATGGGGGACTCCGTGACATCGATGGGTTCATCGAGTACGTGCAGAGTCTGGATGCGGCCCGGCGCTACCCCCACCAACAACTGCTGCTTGCCAACCTGTAACAGCACCACGCGCTCGCGGGTACCCATGGAAACACCGCCCAAGACCTGCAGCGCACCGTGCATGCCCGTGGTGAAACGACCACTACGCCGCAGCAGCCAGGCCAGGCCGCCGAGCAGTAGCAATACCGCCAGCAGGCCCAGCGTCAGCTGCACCAGGTTGCCCACTGCCAGGGGATCCGCACCGGCAGCCTGGGTTCTGGGCAGGGCCTCTTCCGCGGCCCGCAGCCAGGGCGCGAGGCCGGCCAGCAGGACGGCGGTAACAAACTTGGCGGGACGTGCAATACGCATGGGGAATCGACCGTTTTTCACTTGAGTTTCTTGACCCGCTCGGCGGGACTGATCACATCGGTAAGGCGGATACCGAATTTCTCGTTCACCACCACCACCTCGCCATGGGCCACCAGGGTGCCGTTCACCAGCACATCCATGGGTTCACCGGCCAGACGATCCAGTTCCACCACCGAACCCTGGTTGAGTTGCAGCAGGTTACGGATGCTGATCCTGGTGCGGCCGATCTCCATGGAGATGGTGACCGGGATGTCGAGGATGACATCCAGGTTGGCTTCACCATCGAGCGGAGGGGCGGAATCATCCAGGTCATCAAATTCCGCCACAGGCAACTGACCGGCCTTTTGGCCGCCCTCCGCCTGCTCCGACAGGGCTGCGCCCCAGTCGTCGCCAAGCGCTTCATCAGTAGTGTTGTTTTCGTCACTCATCGTCTTGCTCCTGGCCGGAACCTAGCGGTTGTCCGGGTTGGTCTGGATCTTGTCCACGATCTGTACCGCGCGCATGCCCTCGTGGGTACCGAAGCGGCCACGGAACACCGGGGTGTTTTCCGCTTCCACCACTACCGTCTCGGGCAGGTCTATGGGAATCACGTCACCAGGCGCCATGTGCAGTAATTCGCGCAGGGTGAGAGAGGTTTCCACCAGCGTGCAGTTGATACCTACCTCCGCCGAACGCATCTCCTCACGAATGGCCCGGCTCCAGCGTTCATCCACTTCGCTGCGATCGCTCTGCATGCCGGCATCGAGCAGGTCGCGAATCGGTTCCAGCATGGAATAGGGCATGGTCACGTGCATGTCCCCGCCGCCTCCATCCAGTTCCACGCGGAAGGTGTTCACCACCACCACTTCCGTGGGGCTGACGATATTGGCGAAGTGGGGGTTTACTTCCGAGTTCTGGTATTCGAATTCGATGGGCATTACAGGCTTCCAGGAATGGGCCAGGTCCTTGAAAGCCATCTGCAGCACCATCTGGATGACACGCTGCTCCGTGGGCGTGAACTCGCGGCCCTCGATCTTGGTATGAAAGCGCCCTTCCCCGCCGAAGTAGTTGTCCACCAGGGCGAACACCAGCTTGGGCTCCAGCACGAACAGGGCGGTGCCACGCAGCGGGGGCACCTTGACCAGGTTGAGGCTGGTGGGCACGAACAGGCTATGCACGTATTCGGCGAACTTGAGCATCTGCACGCCGGATACCGAGATCTCGCCGGAGCGGCGCATCATATTGAAAATGCTGATGCGGAAATGGCGCGCAAAACGCTCGTTGATCATTTCCAGCGTGGGCATGCGCCCGCGAACGATGCGGTCCTGGCTGGTAAAATCGTAGTTGTTTACCTGCCCTTCGGGGATGTCCTCGTCGGAATCGGTATCGATATCACCGCCGGAGACCCCGTGCAGGAGGGTCGATCATCTTGGGTGGGACATTGGGATCACGGGTGGCGATCTGCAGCTCGATCTGCAGGAAGCGCACATCGCTGTCGCCACTGAAATTCACCACGAAGGCCGGGTGCAGCGGCACGTAGATGATGCGTCCGGTGGGAACGGTCCAGTCTTCCCCCTGCTCTCCCTCAACGGCCTCCGTCGTGCCAGGGGCCGCGGCAGTGTCCGTGCTGGAATCCCCGGTCAGCAACCAGAAGGTCAGCCCCCCGGAAACCAGCAGCAGGACCAGGATCGCGGCGACCACGATGAGGATGATTTTCTTGCGCCCGCCCTGTCCACCGCCTTCTTCCGCGTCGATGTCCAGATCCAGATCGTCTTCTTGTACCGCCATGGCGCATTCCTGATGATTCGGTTTCATCACAAGGAAGCAAGACGTATGCCATCGGGGGGGATAGAATTTATTACTTTAGAAACAATGGGTAGTAATCTGAAAAACCGGGAGGGTCAAGGAATTGACTGGTTTTCAGGGAAAGGGGCAGCCGGTAAATTGGCGGCCGGTCGGGACATGGCGGCCTTGATCGCCACGGAAGCACACGGAAAACACGGAAAATATTTACATCGTAATGCAAGGCGCCCGTAGGAGCGGCCTCTGGCCGCGAATGTTCGCGGGCAGAGCCCGCTCCTACAGGCTGCTAGAGATTCCAGGCGCCGTCGCTGAGCCAGTGGGTGAAGCCCTGGTGGGGCAAGGGCCGGCTGATGTGGTAGCCCTGTCCCGCGTCACAACCCAGGGTCTGCAGCAGATCCCAGGCGGCGGCATCCTCCACGCCCTCGGCCACCACCTTGCAACCCAGGTGGTGGCCCAGGTCGATGATGGAACGCACGATAGCCAGGTCCTGGTCACTGTTTACCATGCCACTGAGGAAGGTGCGGTCGATCTTGAGGGTGTGGATGGGCAAATGCCGCAGGTAGGCCAGGGAGGAATAACCGGTGCCGAAGTCATCGATGGCCACCGCCACTCCCAGCTCATGCAGGGCACGAAGCACCTCGGCGCCCTGTGCCAGGTCCGCCATCAGGGTCTCCTCGGTGATCTCGATCTCCAGGGAGGCGCCGTCCACCTGCGCCTCCTCCAGGGCCGAGCGCACCTTATCCACCAGCCCCATGCCCTGGAAGGCGCGGGCCGAGACATTGATGGCCACCGGCATGTGGATGCCGGCCGCGCCCCAGAGTTTGCATTGTTGCAACGCCGTGACCAGCACCCACTGGGTAATGGGCGTACCCATGCCCAGTTGTTCCGCCAGGGGAATGAAGCGCAGCGGCATCACCAGCCCTTCCTGGGGATGTTGCCAGCGCAGCAGGGCCTCGGCACCACAGATGCGACCACTGCCGATGTCGATCTGCGGCTGGTAGTACAGTTCGAACTCGCCACGCTCCAGGGCATGGTGCAGTTGCCCGGAGAATTGCATCTGTTCGCCGGGATTGATGTCCACGGTGGTTTCGTAGAAGAGCCAGGGCGCGCCGCTGCGCTTGGCACGCTGCAGGGCACTGTCGGCATGACTGAGCAGGTTGTAGGCATCTTCGCCATGTTCGGGGTAGAGGGCTATACCCAGGGCGCCACTCAGGCAGAGTTCACGATCCTGCAGGGTGAAGGGGTGTTCGAAGCAGGCCAGCACCTCGCTGGCGACCCGCTCCACCGCCTGGCCGGCGTCCTGCACGGTCGGCAGGATGATGCCGAAATCGTCGCCGTCGAGCCGGGCCAGGGTATCGGTATCACGTACCAGGCCCTGCAGTCGCCCGGCAAGCTGCTTGAGCAGGTCATTACCCACGGGGTAACCGAGGGTGTCGTTGTACATCTTGAACTGGTTGATATCGAGCACCAT
>JAIVHA010000007.1 GCA_020201295.1 Lysobacteraceae bacterium
GCTCGCGGGTGTCGGCGGTCTACGATGCGCCGGCGCGTCACAGTTTCATTGCGGCCCTGAAGGATATCCCCGAGTTGTGGGAGCTGCGCTACGACGCGGACGCACCGCCGGTCTACCAGGGTTTCGTGCATGACTTCCGCCTGGGCGAGGGCGTGCCGGCGCCAGGTGCGTTCCCGCCACGCCGGGTGTTGCTCGAAGCGCCGCTCGAGGATTTCCTGTTCGACCCGGATTTTCTCTATGTGATCGGCGTGACCGCCGATGGCCAGGTGATGGCCATCGATCTCGATGCGCGCCGCCGGCTGGCGGCGCTGGAACTGTCCGGCCTGCCGCGCCCCGGCGCGGGGGTGCGCTGGGAGCACGAAGGCCGCGGGCTGCTGGCCCTGCCGAATCTGCGCGAAGGCCAAGTGACGGTGATCGACGAGGCGCGCTGGGAAGTGGTCAAGTCCATCGCTACCCAGGGCCCCGGCTTTTTCCTTGCCAGCCATGAAAGCAGTCCCTACCTGTGGGGTGATGTGTTCTTCGGCCCGCACCAGGACGCGCTGCACCTGATCGACAAGCAGAGTCTCGAGATCGCGCATACCCTGCGGCCCTTGCCTGGCAAGCGGGCGGCCCACGTGGCCTTCAGCGCGGATGGTAAACACGCCCTGGTGTCCATCTGGGAGGAGGAGGGCGCCGTCGTGGTGTACGACAGCATCAGCCTGGAAGAGATCAAGCGTATCCCCATGAAGCGGCCGACGGGGAAGTATTCGGTGATATCCCGCTGATGGATCGGTAAACCGTCATTCCCGCATTCGCGGGAATGACACCTGGTACGGATGACCGGTGGTTTTTCAGATCCCCAGGATCGCCAGTGCCACGGAGAAATAGATCAGGATCCCCACCACGTCGGCGATGGAGGTGATCAGGGGCGCACTGGCGGTGGCCGGGTCGATCTTCAGGCGCGCCAGCAGGAAGGGCATGATCATGCCCAGCATGCTGCCGAACAACACCACCAGCAGCATGGCCAGGGCGATGGTGTTGCCCACGCCGCTGCCGCCAATCCAGTTCCCGGCCCACCATACGGATGCGCCCATGGTCAGGCCCAGCGCCATGGACACGGAAAATTCCTTGCCCCACAGCCGCAGCCAGTCCTTCATCTGCACATCCCCGGTGGCCAGGGCGCGCACCATGAGGGTGGCGGACTGGGCGCCGGCGTTACCGCCGCTGGCAATGACCAGGGGCAGGAAGAAGACCAGCGCCACCACCGTCTCGATGGCCGTCTCGTAGAGGGCGATGGCGGCGCCACTGACGATGTTCACCAGGATCAGGATCACCAGCCAGCCCACCCGTTTACGGTACAGCAGGCTGGGCGAAGCCTCCATCAGGCTCAGCGGAAGCGGCGCCACGGAACCCAGCTTGTGAAAGTCCTCGGTGCTTTCCTCTTCCATCATGTCGAACACGTCGTCGACGGTGACCACGCCGAGCAGCTGTTTCTCGCTGTTCACCACCGGCAGTGTCTCGATATCGTAGCGGCGGGTCAGGTGGGCGGCATCCTCGCGATGGGCATTGACGTCGATGCTCACCACCTCGTCGCCAAGCAGGGATCCGATCTTGCTGGCCGGCCGCGACAGCAGCAGGTGCTTGAGACCCACCATGCCGAGCAGGTGGCCCTCCCGGTCGGTGACGAACACATCGTTGATGGTCTCGCCTTCCTCGCTGTGGCGACGTACGTACTCCAGGGCGCGGTTCACGGTCCAGCCGGGGCGCAAGGCAATGTATTCCGGTGTCATTAGGCGGCCGACGCTGTCCTCGGGATAGGAGAGCAGGGTTTCGATGACCTGGCGGTCCTGGGGTTCGAGGAGTTCGATGATCTCCTCGCTGTGGGGCTCCTCCAGTTCGTCGATCAGTGCCGCCGCATCGTCGTAGGAGAGTTCGCCCACCAGGTAGGCTTTTTCCTCCGAACTCAGCCGTTCCAGCAGTCGTGCCTGGTGTTCGGTGGCCAGGTGGGAAAAGATGTGGGGCATGCGTTCCAAGGGCAGGCGCCGCAACAGCACCAGGGTGGCCTGGTCGTCGAGACTGTCCAGGGCGGCGGCCACATCCTGATTGGCGCGCTCCGCCAGCCAGCCATCGAGGGCCGCCTGGTCGATCACCGCCAGCAGCGCGGCGATGCCGTTGGCCTGCTCCAGCTGCTGTTCCGTGTCCTGTGCCGTGGCGCCCATGAGGATCAGACCGAATGTACGGGCAGGTTGAGTAACACCGCCGCCATGGTGAAATAGATGATGATGCCGGCCACGTCGGCAATGGAGGTCACCAGCGGCACGCTGGCCGAGGCGGGATCCAGACGCATGCGGGTGAGCAGGATGGGCAACAGCAGGCCGATGAGGCTGCCCACCACCACGATCAATACCAGGGCGATGGCGATCACCAGCGCCACTCCCAGGCCGCCGCGCCAGTAGCCCAGTAGGGAAACCGCCAGGGCCATGGTCACGCCCAGCGCGGAGGCCACCGCGAACTCCTTGGTCCACAGCTTGAGCCAGTCTTTGGTTTGCACGTCGCCGGTGGCCAGGGCGCGCACCATGAGGGTGGCTGCCTGGGCGCCGGCGTTGCCACCGCTGGCGATCACCAGGGGCAGGAAGAATACCAGTACCACCAGGGCGTTGATGGTCTCTTCGAACCAGGCAATGATGCCGCCGCCGATGAGGTTGATGAATACCAGGGCCAGCAGCCAGCCGATGCGCTTGCGGTACAGCAGCGTGGCCTTGGCATCGCGCAGGCTCAGGCCGATGCCCACCGAACCCATTTTGTGGAAGTCCTCGGTGGTCTCTTCCTCGGCGGCGTCGAGCACGTCGTCGACGGTGACGATGCCTACCAGGGCATTGTCGCCATCCACCACCGGCAGCACTTCCAGGTCGTAGTGCTTCATCATGCGGATGGCCTCGGCCTGGGGCGCATCGGTGAGGATGGACACCATGGGTACGCCCTGCAGGCTGCTGATCAGGTCATCGGGCGCGCCGAACACGAAATGTTTGAGGGGGATCATGCCCTGTAGTTGTTCGTGTTCATCGGTAATGAACACCGTGTTGACGGTGATGTCCTGCTCGCTCTGGGCACGGATATACTCGAGGGCCTGGCCCACCGTCCATTCAGGGCGTACCGCTACGAACAGTGGCGACATCAGGCGGCCGACGCTGCTGGCCGGGTAGCCGAGCAGGGTCAGGGCACGGCGGATGGTGCGGTAGGGCAGCAGGCGCAGCAGGCGCCGCACCTCGTGCTTGGGCAAGTCCTCGAGCAGGGCAGTGAGGTCGTCGGGCACCAGGCCCTGGAGGATTTCCCGCGCTTCCTCCTGGGGCAGGCGGATGGCCAGGCGGTACTGGTAACTTGGTTCCAGGTAGGAGAACACGTCCACGCGCCGCCCCGGGGCCAGCCGGGCGAATACCCAGGGCATATCGTCATCGCGCAATTGCATGGCGACGGCGGCGATGTCCTGGACGCGCATGAGGTCCAGGATCTCGCGCACCTGGTCCGCCTCACGGCGTTCCACCAGTTCGCGTACCTGGCCCTGGAACTGTTCGAAGTCGTATTTCATTCCTTCCTGCCGTGAAGGGCCATGAAACAGGCCACGGTGTGCTCGACTACCGAATCGATCTCCGCCTCCGGGATGGCCTGGTTCAGGACCAGGGCCTGGGTGCGCACGGAACCGATGAGCGCACCGGTGAACTGCCGGGCGGCGAGGTAGGTATTATCAATGTACAGGTGGTTCATTGCACATTGTTTATCCAGGTAGTCCGCCAGGCGGCGGTTGCCGCGCTCGGGCCCGACCCGGTAATAGATCTCGCCCACCTCGGGGAAGCGTGCGCTCTCGGCGATGATCAGCCGGTGCAGGGCCAGCACCGAGGGTTGCAGGATGATGTCCAGCAGGGTGCGCGCGAACTCGCGCAGGGTGGCCTCCACGTCATGACGGGCCTGTTCCGTTTCCAGCCGTGACAGCAGCACGTCCTGGCAATGCTGGGTAATGACATCGCTGAACAGGGCTTCCTTGTTGCCGTATTGGTTGTAGATGGTCTGCTTGGATACCCCGGCCTCGCGGGCGATGGCATCCATGCTGGTCTCGCGGTAGCCGGCGGCCAGGAAGATACGGGTGGCGGCCTCGATGATGGCGCGCTGCTTGTCGGACAGGCCGGCGGTGGGGCAGATGGCGGGTGATTGGGACACGTACTTCCCTCGCGAGCGATAATCGGAATATTATTAAGGCTAATTCAGCCGTGTGGAAACGCCTGTAGGAGCGGCCTCTGGCCGCGAAGGTCGGTGGCAGTCCCATTCGCGGCCAGAGGCCGCTCCTACAGGAGGCTTCGTTCCATCGGTGCCGGTTACCGTCGCCACCCGTAGGAGCGGCCTTCGGCCGCGAAGGTCGGTGGCAGTCCCGTTCGCGGCCAGAGGCCGCTCCTACATGGGTTGACACAGAGGGTGCATTATCCTGCCTATGGACTGGACGGTCCAGTCCATTTGCGCCACAATCCGCACTTCGGCTCCCGCCTCCGCGCCGGATGTCTGCTCCATTCGTCACCACGAGGAACGCCCGTGCTCAAACGCCTGATCATCATCCTGGTCGCCCTGTTGCTGTTGTTCGGCGGAATCTTCGGCTGGAAATACCTGCAGATGCAGAAAATGGCGACTATGGGCGGGCTCCCGCCGCCGGCGGTGATCGCCGCCGAAACGGTGCGCACCGATCGCTGGCAGCCGGGCCTCAGGTCTGTGGGCAGCCTGGTGGCCAGTCAAGGGGTCTACATCTCCAGCGAGCTCGCCGGCCATGTGCGCGCCATTCATTTCGAGTCCGGCGCCCGGGTCGAGGAAGGCGCCCCCCTGATCAGCCTCGATGATGCCGTGGACCGCGCTGAGCTGGCCGGCCTGCAGGCGGAACGGCGCCTGGCGGAGATCCAGTTCGAGCGCGCCAGCAAACTGCTGGGCGACAAGACCATCTCCCGTTCCGAATACGACCAGGCGCGTGCCAATCTGGACAGCGCCACCGCGCGCGTGGCCTCCCAGGAGGCCCGCATCGCGCTCAAGAACATCCGCGCCCCCTTCGGCGGCCAGCTCGGTATCCGCCAGGTGGACCTGGGCCAGTTCCTCGCGCCGGGTGACCAGATCGTCTCGCTGCAGAGCCTGGATCCCGTCTACGTGGATTACAGCCTGCCGGAACGCAACCTGAACGAGCTGGCCATCGGCCAGGCCGTGGAGGTCGAGGTGCAGGCCTACCCGGGGGAACGCTTCGCCGGCACCATCAGCGCCATCAGCCCGCGCATCGACGCCGCCACCCGCAGCGTGCCGGTGCGCGCCACCCTGCAAAACCCCGACGAACGGCTGCGTGCCGGCATGTTCGCCGAGGTGACCACCCAGCTGCCAGTACGTGACCGGGTGGTCACCGTCGCGGAGCATGCCATCAGCTACAACCCCTACGGTGATTCCGTATTCGTGGTGGAGGAACGGGATGACGGCTTGTTCGTGCAGCGTCGCCAGATCGTGACCGGTGAAGTGCGCGATGGCCGGGCGGAGCTCATCAGCGGCCTGGAGGAAGGCGAGCAGGTGGTGACCGCCGGTCACAACAAGTTGCGCAATGACATGCCGGTGAAGATCGATAATTCCGTCGAGCTGGACGGCCAGGTAAGCGAATAATGAAGTTCACCGACCTGTTCGTGAATCGCCCGGTTCTGGCCAGCGTGGTCAGCCTGCTGATCCTGGTGATCGGCCTGCGTTCCATCGGCCTGCTGGAGCTGCGCCAGTACCCGGAGACCCAGAACACCGTGGTCACCGTGAGCACCAGTTATCCCGGCGCCAGCAGCGAACTGGTCAAGGGCTTCATTACCACCCCCTTGCAGCAGGCCATCGCCGAGGCCGACGGCATCGACTACATCACCTCGCGCAGCACCCAGGGCAGCTCCACCATCGAAGTGCACATGGAGCTGAACTACGACGCCAATGCCGCGGTGGCGGAGATCCAGGCCAAGGTGGCCAGCCAGCGCAACGTGCTGCCGACGGAATCGGAGGACCCGGTCATCACCTCCACCACTGGTGATTCCACGGCGCTCATGTACATGGCCTTCTACAGCGAGACCATGCAGCCCTCGCAGATCACCGACTACCTGCTGCGCGTGGTACAGCCCAAGCTGCAGGCGGTGCCGGGCGTGGCCAAGGCCGGGCTGATCGGCAACCGCACCTTCGCCATGCGCATCTGGCTCGACCCGCGCCGCATGGCCGCGCTGGAGGTCTCGCCCGCACAGGTGCTGCAGGTGCTGCAGGCCAATAACTACCTGGCCGGGGTGGGGCAGACCAAGGGCGCTTATACGATCACCGACCTGCGCGCCGATACCGACATCAGCAGCGAGGAGGATTTCCGCCAGCTGGTGGTGCGCGCCGGCAACGGCACCCTGGTGCGCCTGGAGGATGTCGCCACCATCGAACTGGGCTCCGAGGACTACGATTCCCTCAACCAGTACAAGGACCAGCAGGCCATCTTCATCGGCATCGAGCCGGCGCCGGGCGCCAACCCGTTGACCGTGGCACAGGCCGTGCGCGAGCTGATGCCGGAACTGCGCAGCCAGATGCCTTCCGGACTCAACGGTCACATCCCTTACGATGCCAGCGTCTTCATCGAGGATTCCATCGACGAGGTGTTCCTGACCATTGCCGAAGCGGTGCTCATCGTACTGGCCATCATCTTTCTTTCCCTGGGTTCTTTCCGCGCCGCCCTGATCCCGGCGGTGGCCGTGCCCCTGTCCCTGATCGGCGGCGCCTTCATCATGCTGCTGCTGGGCTTCTCCATCAACATGCTTACCCTGCTGGCCATGGTGCTGGCCATCGGCCTGGTGGTGGACGATGCCATCATCGTGGTGGAGAACGTGCACCGCCATATCGAAATGGGCAAGTCGCGCATGCAGGCGGCCCTGGACGGCGCGCGCGAGCTGGCCCTGCCCATCATCGCCATGACCACCACCCTGGTGGCGGTGTATGCCCCCATCGGTTTCATGGGCGGCCTGGTGGGCACCCTGTTCACCGAGTTCGCCTTCGCCCTGGCCGGCGCCGTGCTGGTCTCCGGCGTGGTGGCGCTGACCCTGTCGCCCATGTTGTCGGGCAAGGTGCTCAAGCCCCATGGCCAGCAGGGCCGTTTCGAACAGGGGGTGGAACGCTTCTTCACCCGCCTGGCGGATCGCTACCAGCGATCCCTGCACGGCTCCCTGAACTTCGTGCCGGTGACCATGGTGTTCGCGGCCACCATCCTGGCGAGCATCTATTTCATGTTCGTCACCACGCCCTCGGAGCTGGCGCCCACCGAGGACCAGAGCATCCTGTTCTTCCAGGCACGCGCGCCGCAGACCGCTACCCTGGATTACAATCGTGCCTATGCCAGCGAGATCTACCAGGCCTTCGAAACCATTCCTGAATACCACGAAAGTTTCTTCCTGCTCGGCTTCGGCCGTGATACCAGCACGGTGTTCGGCGGCTTCAAGATGCCGCCGCCCTCGGAACGCGCGCGCTCGCAGATGGAGGTGCAGCCGGAGCTGCAGCAGAAGCTGGACCAGATCGCCGGCTTCCAGACCGCCATCTTCCCGCGTCCCAGCCTGCCGGGTTCCGGTGGCGGCCTGCCGGTGCAGTTCGTCATCGTCACCGATGCCGACTACGAACGCCTGGATACCGTCAGCGACGGCCTCATCGGCGCAAGCATGCAGAGCGGCAAGTTCATGTTCCTGATGAAGACGGTCGAGTTCTCGCGGCCCATGACCACCATCCTCATCGACCGCAACCGCGCCGGCGATCTCGGCATCTCCATGCGCGACATCGGCACCAGCCTGTCGGCCCTGCTTGGATCGGGGCATGTGAACTATTTCAGCCTGGAAGGCCGCAGCTACAAGGTGATCCCGCAGGTGTCGCGCGACTTCCGCCTGAGCAAGGAGATGCTGGACGACTACTACATCGCCACCGGCCATGGCGGCCAGGTGCCCCTGTCCACCCTGGTGCGCTTCGAGGACACGGTCGAACCCAGCCAGCGCACCCAGTTCCAGCAGCTCAACTCGGTGACGGTGCAGGGCGTGATGGCGCCGGGTGTGCCGTTGGGCGAGGCCCTCGGTTTCCTGGAGGAGACCGCGCGCGCCAACTTCCCGCAGGGTTTCACCTGGGACTACACCGGCGGCTCGCGTCAGTTCGCCCAGCAGGGCAGCGCGCTGATCGTGACATTCTTCATGTCCATACTGGTCATCTACCTGGTACTGGCCGCGCAGTTCGAGAGCTGGCGCGATCCCATCATCATCCTGGTGTCGGTGCCCATGTCCATCGCCGGCGCGCTCATCTTCCTGACGTTGGGCTTCGCCACCGTGAACATCTACACCCAGGTGGGCTTGATCACCCTGATCGGCATCATCGCCAAGAACGGTATCCTCATCGTGGAGTTCGCCAACCAGTTGCAGGTTCGCGAAGGCCGTAGCAAGCGTGAGGCGGTAGAGGAAGCCGCGCGCATTCGCCTGCGCCCCATCATCATGACCACGATGGCGCTGGTGGTGGCCATGTTCCCGCTGCTGCTCGCCTCGGGCCCCGGCGCCGTGAGCCGTTTCGACATCGGCCTGGTGGTGGCCACCGGCCTCAGCATCGGCACCCTGTTCACCCTGTACGTGGTACCGGCGGTGTATATGCTGCTGGCGCGGGATCATGGCGCCATGCGGGAGGAGCCGGCGCCGGTGACTGCGTAGCGATTCCACCCGTAGGAGCGGCGCAAGCCGCGATTGCGGTTTAAACCGCCATGATCGCGGCTTGCGCCGCTCCTACAGGCGCCACCATCCGACACTCGCGCGAACGGGCCGGAAAGGGGCGGGCAACCCCCTTTTTTTGTGCCTGTAATATTTGTGTAGCCATATATATAGAAAACCGTATATACTACGCCCATGACCCTGGCAACCGACGATTTCTTCAAGGCCTTGGCCGACCCCACCCGTCTGCGGCTGCTGATGTTGCTGGCGTGCGAGGGCGAGCTGTGCGTGTGTGAACTGACCCATGCCCTGACGGAGATACAACCGAAGGTCTCGCGCCACCTGGGCCTGTTGCGCACGGCAGGGCTGGTGCAGGACCGGCGCGAGGGGCAGTGGATCTTCTACCGCATTCACCCGCAGCTGCCCACCTGGATGGGACAGGTGCTGGAGCAGACGGCGCAGGCGAACCGGAAGGCCGAGCCCTTCGCCACGGACCTTCGCAAGCTGCGGTCCATGGCCAACCGCCCGGGCAAGGCCTGTTGCGCCTGAGATTGTTCCCCTCACCCTGGCCCTCTCCCTGAGGGAGAGGGAATGCACGTTTCGACCTGTCAGGGAAGGGAATGCACGTTTCGACCTGTAAAGGGAAGGGAATGCAGGCCTCGACCTGTATGAAGATGCCACTCACGTGCCCCCTCTCCCCCGTGGGGAGAGGGTTGGGGTGAGGGGGAATGATTTCAACAAACGAGGAATCCACCACATGACCATCCGTATCGCCATCAACGGCTTCGGCCGCATGGGCCGCCTGGGCTTCCGCGCCGGTTGGGATCGGGACGAATACGACATCGTGCGGGTCAACGAGATCGCCGGTGATGCCGCCTGCATGGCGCACCTGCTGGAATTCGATTCGGTGCACGGTCGCTGGGCACGGGACATCCAGGCGGAAGACGGCGCATTGCGGGTGGAC
The DNA here is from genome assembly GCA_020201295.1 of Lysobacteraceae bacterium. Lineage (GTDB taxonomy): Bacteria > Pseudomonadota > Gammaproteobacteria > DSM-19610 > DSM-19610 > JAIVHA01. The sequence goes on from JAIVHA010000007.1 coordinate 9,676, forward strand.
GACAAGGTCATTGCCTATAGCCGGGAGCGCGCCCCCGCCGCCGTCGACTGGCAGGGCATCGACCTGCTCATCGACTGCACCGGCAAGTTCAAGACCGCGCAGGCCCTGCAGCCCTATTTCGACCAGGGCGTGAAGAAGGTGCTGGTGTCGGCGCCGGTGCCCGACCCCGCGCTCAATGTCGTGTACGGCATCAACCATGACCAGTACGATCCCGCGACCCACCATATCGTCACGGCCGCATCCTGCACCACCAACTGCCTGGCGCCGGTGGTCAAGGTGATGCACGAGGGCATCGGCATTCGCCATGGCACCATGACCACCATCCACGACATCACCAACACCCAGACCATCATCGATGCCGGCCACAAGGACCTGCGCCGGGCGCGCGCCTGCGGCCAGTCGCTGATCCCCACCAGCACCGGCTCCGCCAAGGCCATCACCAAAATCTTCCCGGAGCTCACCGGCAAGCTGAACGGCCTGGCGGTGCGTGTGCCGCTGCTCAACGCCTCGCTCACCGACTTCGTCTTCGAGGCCACGCGCGAGACCACGGTGGAAGAAGTGAATGCCCTGTTTCGCGCCGCCGCCGAGGGCCCGCTGCAAGGCATCCTCGGCTACGAGGAACGCCCCCTGGTATCCGTCGACTACAAGGATGACCCGCGTTCCTCCATCGTCGATGCCCCATCCACCATGGTGATCGACGGTACCCAGGTGAAGGTGCTGGCCTGGTACGACAGGGCTATGTGAACCGCATGATGGAGATGGCCGCGGAGATGGCGCGGCGGATGTGATCCTTCTCCGTCATTGCGAGCGAAGCGCGGCAATCTCATGACATGGGCGCACCTACATGGAGATTGCTTCGCTTCGCTCGCAATGACGGCGGAAGTTGGTAACACTGTGCCACCCAGGTGGAGATTGCCGCGCTTCGCTCGCAATGACGGTACATTTCAACAGACCGGGAGGTTCTGGCTTATCCGGCCATGGATGTAAATGAACAGCGGACTCAGAAACTACCTTATCGTCACCGGCGGCTACTGGGCCTTCACCCTCACCGACGGCGCCATTCGCATGCTGGTGGTGCTGTATTTCCACCTGCTCGGCTATTCGCCCTTCGAAGTGGCCATGCTGTTCCTGTTCTACGAGTTCTTCGGCATCGTCACCAACCTGGTGGGTGGCTGGCTGGGGGCGCGCATCGGCTTGAACCTCACCATGCAGATCGGCATGGGGCTGCAGGTGTTCGCCCTGATGATGCTGACCGTGCCCGATGCCTGGCTGACGGTGGCCTACGTGATGCTGGCCCAGGCCCTGTCGGGCATCGCCAAGGACCTGAACAAGATGTCGGCCAAGGCCAGCATCAAGACCCTGGTGCCGGAGTCAGGCGCGGAATCCCAGCTGTTCCGCTGGATATCAGTGCTCACCGGTTCCAAGAACGCCCTGAAGGGCATCGGTTTCTTCCTCGGTGGTCTACTATTGCAACTGGTGGGCTTCCGCGGCGCCCTGCTGGTGCTGGCCGGCATGCTGTTGCTGGTGCTGTTGCTCACCCTGGTGCTGCTGCCGCGCGGGCTGGGCCGGATGAAGGCCAAGCCGAAATTCACCCAGGTATTCTCGCGCGACCCGGCGCTCAACTGGCTGTCGGCGGCGCGCTTCTTTTTGTTCGGCGCGCGCGACGTCTGGTTCGTGGTGGGCCTGCCGGTGTTTCTCTATTCGGTGCTGGGCTGGTCCTTCAGCCAGGTGGGCGGTTTCCTGGCCCTGTGGATCATCGGCTACGGCATCGTGCAGGCGAGCGCGCCGCGCCTGCTGCGTCGCCGCCATGGCGGGGCAGGGCCCGATGGCGGCACGGCGCAGTTCTGGGCCTTCCTGCTCACGTTGCTGCCGGCGGCCATCGCCATCGGCCTGATGCAGGAGCTGGCGGTGGAGGCGGTGCTCATCATTGGCCTGATCGCCTTCGGCGCCCTGTTCGCCATCAACTCCGCCGTGCATTCCTACCTGGTGGTAGCCTGGTCGGACCGCGAGCGGGTGTCCATGAACGTGGGCTTCTACTACATGGCCAACGCCGGTGGCCGACTGCTGGGCACGGTGCTGTCCGGCTGGGTCTACCAGACCCAGGGCCTGGTCGGCTGCCTGTGGGTGTCCAGCGCCTTCCTACTGCTATCGGCACTGCTGGCCATGAAATTGCCGCGCAATCGTACTGAGGGGGTTGTTTCGTGAACCGCCATGACGCCAGGAAAGATATTGGAACCGCCAAGGCGCCAAGACGCCAAGAAAGATCAATGAGAATACGATGTGGATATATCAATTCGTTTTCTTGGCGTCTTGGCGCCTTGGCGGTTAAAACAGGATTTTCCTGGCGCTCTTGACCGCTTGGCGGTTCAAGTAATTTTCCAGCCATCGAGGTGCATCATGACCGCACAATGTGAAGTTACCGCCAAGCACGCCGCTGGCGCGCACATGAGCCTGTTCGAACGCTACCTGACCCTGTGGGTGTTGCTGTGCATCATCGTGGGAAGGGCGTCGGCGTGACCCTGTTCGTCAACTGGGCGGTGAAGCCCTTCTCCATGGCCTTGCTTGCCTGGCTGTTCATCTACGGCCTGTTCAGTGACTGGCTGCCCGCCGACCAGCACGACGCCTACGTGGCGGGGCTGATCATCCTGGCCGCCGCGCCTTGCACGGCCATGGTGTTCGTGTGGAGCAACCTGACTGGTGGCGAGCCCAACTTCACCCTGACCCAGGTGGCGCTCAACGACGTGATCATGATCTTCGCCTTCGCGCCCATCGTCGGCCTGCTGCTGGGCCTGGCGGCCATCACAGTGCCCTGGGACACCCTGTTCCTGTCGGTGGTGCTGTACATCGTCTTCCCGGTGATCCTGGCCCATTTCTGGCGCAAGCGCGTGCTGGATCGGGATGGCGACGCGGCCCTGCAACGCCTGCTGGGCCGGCTGCAGCCGCTCTCATTACTGGCCCTGCTGGTCACCCTGGTGCTGCTGTTCGGCTTCCAGGGCGAGCAGATCATTGCCCAGCCGCTGATCATCGCCCTGTTCGGCTTTTCCTCCGGCGCCGCGCTCGCCACGGTGGTGGGCGTGCTGGTGGAAGTACCGGTGATGCTGCCGGTGGCGAAGATCGTCAATCGCAGCAAGGGCTGGTACGAGCGCGGCCTGACAAGGGGTGGCGCTGATGTTTGACCAACTCGGTAACTGGGTCGCCTTCACCCTGCTGGGGCTGGATCCCCAGGGCGCGGCAGGGGCTGCGGTGCAGTTCTTCGTCATGGATACGGCGAAGATCTTCTTCATGCTGGTGACCGTCATCTATATCATGGGCCTGCTGCGTGCCATGCTGTCACCGGAGAAGGTGCGCGACTACGTACGTGGCAAGCCCAAGTGGATGGCGCGCTCTTCGGCGGTGACCCTGGGCGCCGTGACCCCCTTCTGTTCCTGTTCCTCAGTGCCCCTGTTCATCGGCTTCGTGGAGGCGGGGATCCCGCTGGGCGTGACCTTTTCCTTTCTCATCGCAAGCCCGATGATCAACGAAGTCGCGGTGGTGATCCTCATCGGCATCCTCGGCTGGGAACTGACCCTGATGTATGTGGCCGCTGGCCTGACCGTGGCCTACGTGGGCGGCATGATCATGGAGCGTTTCAAGCCCGAACGCTGGGTCGAAGCCTATGTGTGGAAGATCCAGATGGGCGAGATGGCCCAGGCCAAACCCGATACCTCCCTGGCGGGCCGTCACCGCTATGCCTGGAACGAGGTGCGGGAGATCGTCGGCCGCCTTTGGAAATGGGTGGTGGCCGGCATCGCCGTGGGCGCCCTGTTCCATGGCTATGTACCCGAGGAATGGGTGACCGAGCACCTGGGTGGCAAGGACAACTGGCTGGCCGTTCCGGGCGCGGTGTTGCTTGGCGTTCCACTGTACTCCAACGCCACCGGGGTCATCCCGGTGGCGGAGGCCATGCTTGGCAAGGGCGTGGCCATCGGCACCACCCTGGCCTTCATGATGAGCATCGCCACCCTCTCGCTGCCGGAGATGATCATCCTGCGCAAGGTGATCAAGTGGCCGGCACTGGCGCTCTATGCCGGGATTCTGGCCACGGCCTTCATGCTGGTGGGCTGGGGCTTCAATCTGCTTTCACATTGACGTTTCAAGGAGTAAATCGTGCCTTATCGAATCATCGCTATCCTTATCGGCCTGGTACTGCTGGGCGTCGGCGCACCGCAGGCCGCGGAGTCCGGCCTGGACCGCTACCTGACCGGTTTCGACTATGCCGCGCGCAAGGAGATGAAGATCGACAGCAAGGCACTAATCCAGCTGATGAAGGAAGGAAAGGTCCAGCTGGTGGATATCCGCTTCGAGGAAGAATATGCGACCTGGAAGGTGAACCCCTCCATCAATATCCCGCTCGATGAGCTGCCCAAGCGCCTGCAGGAAATCGACCAAACCAAGCTGGTCGTCACCGTGTGCCCACACAAGGACCGCGCCACGATTGCCATGGTCTATCTCAGAGCCCAGGGCATCGAGGCGAAATACCTGACCGATGGCCTGACCGGCCTGGTCGAAAACCTGCGCGGCGACGCCGCCAAGGAACTGGTCGATGCGCTCGCCGCGCGGAACCAGTCACACTGACCCTCAAGAGGAACCCGATATGCAAGCAGCACCGCAACTCCATTCATCCATAGTCGCCATGGTCTCCCTGGCCTCCGGCATTGCGTCCAACCACCCGGCCATGGGCCAATGCCAGCTCCAGCGCCTGCGGGAGATCGGCGTGCCCGAACACCAGATCGATGCCGTGATCGAGATCGCCCGCCACATCCGCGATGAGGCGACGCAGAAACTCGATGCCGCATTCGACGCATCCTCCACTGAGGCGCAGGCCGCCATGGCCGTCGCGCCTTCGGGTGGTTGCGGCTGCACCCCCACTGCCAGCGGTCAGTCCTGCTGCTGATCGCTTCACGACACAGAGAAGGAGTATTGTCATGAAAAACATCAAGGTTCTCGGCACCGGCTGTGCCAATTGCAAGCGCACCCTGGCGCTGATCGAGGAGGCGGCGAAGGCCAAGGGTATCGACATCGAACTGGAGAAGATCGAGGATATCGGCGCCATCATGGGCTATGGCGTCATGTCCACCCCGGGCGTGGTGATCGATGGCGAGGTCGTACATGCCGGTGGCGTGCCGGACCGCAAGAAAGTCGAGGGATGGCTATCGGCGTGACCACAGCCGCAGGGATCTGCATCCCCGTTCCGGTACCGATCATTGCCGACGCCGAAGACCCATGATGGCTGCTCAAGCGTGTCGCTTGCGCATGATCAGTGCTTGAACAACCTGCGCGGTATCCACCACAGGAAGAACACCATCCCGAACAGTTCCACCAGCGATTGCACGACGATTACCACGGCCGCGACTTCCCAGCCCGTCGGCAAGGCCAGCGCGAATGGCAATACTACGAAGGAATTGCGCGTGCCGAGGCTGAAGGCCAGTGTGCGACCCTGATCGATTGGCAGCCCCAGACCGCGCGCCAGTGCCCGGGCGATCAGGCCGGCAAGCAGGAGAAATACCACGAACAGCGGCACGACCACTGGTAGCAGTGCCAGCGCACCGATCACCGCGCCCACTTGTGCCCCGGCGATAAGGAAAACCACTATCGCCAGCAGTGGAACCGGCCACCACGCCAGTCGTTCACGCCAGACGTTGCGCCCCGGCCTGGCCTCGATCCAGCGCTCGGACAGTGCCGCCAGCAGCAGGGGCGTGAGCACCAGGGTAACGGCTGGCCAGATCAGTTCCGGCCGCATGGCCGCGGAAAGTTCGGCGCCCGCCATCCACCACAGATAGACCGGCAGCAGCACCAGTTGCAGTAGTAGATTGAGTGGCGTAACCGCGATGGCGCGCGGCACGTTACCTCCACCCAGTTGGCTGAAGGTGATGAACCAGTCGGTGCAGGGCACCAGCAACACCAGCAGGACCCCAAGGCGCAGGGCGGGTTCCGGCGGCAAGACCTGTATCAGTGCCCAGGCCAGCAGCGGCAGCAGCACGAAATTCCCGATCAACACGGCGGTGGTGAAACGATGATCTAGGAAGGCGTCACGCAGATGTAGCAACGGGACCTGCAAAAAGGTGGAGTAGAGCAGGGCGCCGAGCACCGGCCACAACAGCATCTCGAAGATCGTACCGATCTCTGGCCGGAGGCTACCCAGAACAAGGCCTGCCAGGATGGTGCAGAGGTAGATCCAGACCTGCTGTCGTTCAATCGTGGGGCGTGTCATAGTCAAAAACATTATGTAATGAAAGTTACAGAAAAGGTTTGCATAATCCAACTGGTATGTTAGGAATGGTCTGATTACTCAGGAGTCAGAAATATTGGCTACAACACAGGGTATTCCGGCATTCGCCGGAATGACGGGCTCGATTGTAGCGATAAATACTGACTCCGGTGTAATTCGTCATTCCAGCATGCGCGGGAATGACGAATACGAGGTAGCAGAGGAGGCAATCATGCTTGAATACGAAATCACCGCCAGACGCATCGATGCCCATGGCAGCACGGTGCACTGCAAGGACGCCGAGCTGGTTATCGATACGGACCTCAAGGGCAGGGCGGATGCCTTCAATCCCGCCGAGTTGCTGCTGGCAGCCATCGCCGCCTGCATCCTGAAGAACATGGAACGCGTCGCGCCCATGATCAGTTTCGACTATCGCGGCGTGACGGTGCGGGTACAGGGTGTGCGGCAGGACTCACCGCCCAGAATGGCGCGCATCGACTATGTGATCGAGGTCGATAGCGATGAGAACGACCGCAGGCTCGAGCTGATGCACGAGAACATCCGCAAATACGGCACCGTCTACAATACCGTGGCGCCGGGCACCGAGTTGCAGGGCGTGCTGCGCCGTGCGGATGGAGCAATGTGAGCCACGCCCCGCACAGCCACGCCGGAACCGCGGGCAACCGTGCGTTGTATTTCGCTGCCGGTATCACGCTTGCCTACGCGGCCATCGAGGCCGGGGCGGGCTGGTGGGCCAACTCACTGGCCCTGCTCAGCGACGCCGGGCACATGCTGACCGACACCAGCGCCTTGCTGATCGCCTCATTGGGTGCCTGGCTCGCGCAGCGCGCACCGAGTCCGCGCCATTCCTACGGCCTGGGGCGTGCGGAATTCGTTGCCGCCCTGGTCAACGGCCTGCTGATGCTGGCGGTTGCGACGGTCATTGTCGTCCATGCATTCGAGCGCATGCAGCAGCCCCTGGAGGTGAAGGGCGGCGTGGTGGTCGTGGTCGCCTTTCTTGGCCTGTTGCTCAATGTACTGGTCCTGTATCTGCTCGGGCATGGGGCGGAAGACCTGAACCGGCGCGCCGCCGCCCTGCATGTGATGAGCGACTTGCTGGCGTCCATCGCCGCGTTGTTGTCTGGACTCGTCATACTCTTCACCGGCTGGACCCTGGTCGACCCGGTGCTGTCGCTGCTCATCGTGGTGTTTATCCTGGTTTCCACCCTGCGCCTGCTGCGCGAGGCCCTGCATGGACTGATGGAAGGCGTGCCCCTGGGGCTGTCGCTCAGTGCTATCGGTGTTGACATGGCGGCCCGCGCTGGTGTGCGTTCGGTGCATGACCTGCATATCTGGTCGCTGTCCTCGCGGCGGCTGGCCCTGTCGGCACACGTGGTGCTGGATGATCTTGGCCAATGGGATGCAATTCTGGTGGACCTGCGTGAAATGCTCGAGCACCAGCATGGCATCACGCACGTGACCTTGCAGCCGGAAACCACCACGCGCGTGTTGCACTTCCAGGGTGGTTGAACCTGCTGCTGGTGGTCACCGGCCTGATATGATGCTGATCGACCGCATCATCCTGGGCATGGCTGGTTGGGCGTCGTCGTAACGGGTGCTTGTCCTGTTGGCGGCAGGGAAATAAGTCTGGACGATGATCACTCGCGCGGTTTTTCGATATGGTAGCGCTTGATTTTCTGCCACAGACTTTTGCGGCTGATGCCGAGATCCTGGGCGGTGTCGGTCATGCGCCAGTCGTTGGCGGTCAGTCCCGCCAGGATTCGCTCCCGTTCGGCCATGTGGACGGTAGCGGCGAGATTTTCACCACCATTGGCCTGCGCAACGGATTCGGGACAGACATCCTCGGGCCCGATCGCCGGGCCACTGGTCAGGATGCAGGAACGCTCGAGGGCGTGTTTCAGTTCACGCACGTTTCCCGGCCATTCATGGGCAACCAGGGCCTTGCGTGCCGCCTCGGAGAGGGTCTTTCGCTCCTCGGGGTAGCGGCGGGCATGTTCTTCAAGAAAATGTTCCGCAAGCCATAGAATATCCTCGTGGCGTTCCCGCAGGGGCGGGACCCGCAAGGTAATGACATTGATGCGATAATAAAGATCCTCGCGAAAGCGTCCGGCCTCCACCTCGGCGCGCAGGTCGCGATGGGTGGCAAACACCAGGCGTGTATCGATCTGGATCGTCTTTTCACCGCCGACACGCGCCAGGGAGTGTTCCTGGGCCACTCGTAGCAACTTGGCCTGCATTTGCAGCGGCATATCACCGATCTCGTCGAGGAACAGCGTTCCTCCCTCCGCCTGTTCGAATACGCCCTTGTGGCAGCGATCGGCACCGGTGAAGGCGCCCTTTTCATGCCCGAACAGCTCGGACTCGATAAGTGATTCGGGAACAGCGGCGCAGTTCAATGCCACGAATCGCCCCGTCGATTCCTGCAGTGCATGCAGGCGCCTGGCCAGTATCTCCTTCCCGCTGCCCGACTCACCCGTGATCAATACCGGGGTATGCCTGTGGCGTGCCAGCGCGGGAAGTCGCGCCTCCAGTGCGCGCATGAGCGCGGAGATGCCGAGTGCCGGTGCCTGAACCCCGGCGTTGCCACCGCTTTGGGCGTGGCATATGCGGTGCAACTTGCTTACCAGCTCATCAGGATCGAGCGGTTTGGTAATGTAATCGGTCGCACCAAGCTTGAGCAGGCTGACCGCATCCTCGATGGATCCGTGCGCGGTGATGAACACCGCCGGTGGAGTGCGCGGCTGGGTCTGTACCAGGTGTTGGAAAAGCTCGATACCGTTCATGTCCGGAAGCCGTATATCACTTACCATTATGTCGAAGTCATGGCTGTGGAGTTGCTGCAGCGCGGATTTTGCATCCTGGCACCAAGTGCAGCGGAATCCTTCCAGGCGCAGGTGGTCCTGCAGCGATTCGCCGAGGATGGGATCATCCTCGATCAGGCAGATTTCAGGCTGCATGCTGTTCTCCCGCAGTGGATGCCAGGGGAATCACCACATGAAAACAGGTACGCTGGGCATTGCTTTTCACATCGATGTCTCCATGGAGCTGTTGCACGATCTGGTAGGTGATCCAGAGGCCGAGCCCGATACCCTTGCGTCGCGTGGAATAAAACGGCTCGAACAGGTGTTCGATCCGCTCGGGCGGTATCGGTGTGCCATTGTTCGCCACGGAAATACTGAGGCTCTGCCCTCTGGTTTCGACTTCGCAGGCTACATCACCGCCGGGCTGCGTGGCATCGATGGCATTGAGCACCAGGTTCAGGAGAACCTGCCGGACCGGTGTCGATGGCAGTTTGATGGACCCTTCAAGGTGGTTGTGCCACAGGAGTGTAACCTGGCGTTTTTCGCAATGGGTGGCAACCAGGGTACGAACGTCATCGATATCCTGGTGACTAAGGGGATGCGCTTCCATGCGTGCCTCCACCATCAGCGCGGCGACGGTTTCGCGGATCTGCTGCAGGCCGCGCTCGATCAGTGTCACCGTTCGTTCGGTCTGCGGGTCCATGGTGCCATGGCGTTTCAGGGTGTTCACGGCCACGATCAACCCGGCCAGTGGGTTGTTGATTTCATGGGCGACCCCGGCGACCAGGCGGCCGAGCGCGGACAGCCGTTCCGAGACCACCATCTCGCGTTCCAGGCTGGCCTTGTTGCGCAGGTCGTTGAGCATCTGTCGGAAACCTTGCTCGAGTCGGCCGATTTCATCGTTGCCGCTCGACAGTTCGCACTGGATATGGTCGAGTGGTTCCTGGCCGACACGCGACATGCAGCTGGCCAGGCGCGTCAGGGGGCGCACCATGCGGTCACCCCAGTACCAGCCGATAGCGGCAATCACCACCAGGACAATGAGTATGGAGAGCAGGCCGCGATAGGCGATATCCCAGAAGCGTGGCCAGAATATGCCGCTGGGATGGCTGATCACCAGGACCCCCACGGCGATGTCATCGGCCAGCACGGGCACCACCGCCACCAGGTGCTCCGCCGAAATCCGGTCATAGGTGCTGAAATGGCTTGGCAGGCCGTCCGCGAGCCTGTCCGGCAGCTTTGCCAGTGCGGTATTGGTCCGGGCCAATGGCAGGGCAGTCGGGTAGCGTTTGGGCTGGTTGGAGGCAAAAACATTCAGGTTCTCGTCCAGCAACACCATTTCCGCCGGATCATTTCCGGCTTCCTCCCGTGGGCCACGCAGGATGGTATAGGCCAGCCAGATATCCTCATGTTTGAGCGCGGGTCCGAGTGCGGTGACCATGGCGGACCCTAGCTGCCGCGCACCTGTCACCAGGTCCTGCTGCAGGTTATGGTAGGTATGCACGGCGATCACCACGCCAAGAACCAGTGCCGTGAGCGCCGAGGTGGCGATCAGGCTCAAGGGTACGCGCACACGGTAGCTGAGTCTGCCCGTCATGGCCGGGGGTGCGGTTTTACCGCCATCATCATGTGTTCTACGGAGTCATACAGGGAGGCATCCCCAGGTATGAAACCATCGAGATTCAAGGTCTGCAGCAGGTGCTGACCCTCGGGCGATCGTTCCATGTCGAGCAGGGCCCGCTGTACATTCGCAAGTGCCTCCGGTTCGTATCGGGTTCCTGCCACGATCGGAGGATGGCCGAATTCCGGGGATTTCAGCACCACCCGTGTTTGTGACGTCAGTTCGGGATGGATTTGCGTCAGGGTCTCCCAGACATACCCGTCGACCGCGCCGGCATCCGCCAGGCCGCTGGCCACCGCTTCCACCACGTTTCGATGCGACCAGGTGAAGAAACCGCGCCGGAACCACTTGTACGGCTCCACGCCCTGTTCCTGCATGGCGAACTGGGGGTAGAGGAATCCGGAATTGGAATCGGGATCCGAATAGGCGAAGGTTTTTCCGCGCAGGTCCAGCCAGGACTGTATGTCGCGGTTATGCACGGAGGTGATCAGGTAGGAACGATACAGCGGTGCCCCCTGGAAGCGCGGCACGGCCACCAGTTGTAAGGCCGGGCGATGGCGCACATAGGGGAAGCCACAGGTCCAGGAACAGTAACACATGCCATCCCTGAAGCTGCACACGCTGCGCTGAAAATCCATAACTATATATTTTATAGGTATTAATCCAGGGCTGGATGGTTCTGGCATGGATCTGGCAGTAGGGTGCGGTGATACGGGATACGGTCCCGCGCTTATCCCCAGGGTGCCGGGTACCCTGCTACTACCTTGGCATGAGGTGCGGACATGGAAAAGCATATTACGCTGTACAGCATCATCATCGGGATATTGGCGGCCGCCTGGCTGGTCCCGCTGCAGGCGCTGGAACTGAATGTCTACGGGGTAGGGCATATCTCCGCGGACCGGGTCGACGACGGCAGTGACGATCAAAATCATGTGGCCAGCAACTCATCCCGGCTGGGTGTGCGCGGCAGCCATGACCCGGCAACGGTGTGAACGCACTGTTCCAGTATGAGTCCGGGGTGGATCTGACCGGGCAGGGCGAGAATGACGGCAATGGTCCGGGCAGTACGTCCGGTCTTTTCACGGCCGCGCGTGACTCCTTCATCGGGGTATCGGGCGAGTACGGTACCCTGCTGGTGGGCAAGCTGGGTGGCCTCAATCAGTGGGTCTACGACTACAACCTGTTTGCCGACCAGGTCGGCGACCTGGGCAACCTCTGGGGCGGAACCGGTCTCCCCGGTCGCCTCAGGGACACCTTGCACTACCGGACGCCGGCGTTCAACGGACTGTCCGCGGCCCTGTCCTATACGCCGGATGAGGACAACTCTACCAGCAAGGATGTCTATCTGATCAAGATCGACCATGACGCCGGCGCACTCAAGCTGGGCGGCGCCTATGCCAACCTGGATCAGACCACGGGTAAGGAATGGCAGGTGCTGGCGCTGACAGGAAGCTATGATTTCGGTGAATTCACCGTCGGAGGCGGCTGGCAGAACGAATCGGACATCGGTGGCGTTGCCGGCAATGACCGTGACAGTTTCACCATTGGGGTCAGCATGAAGCTGGGCGCCATGGGCACCTTCAAGGCGCAGTACACCAACAGCGATGCCGATGCCGCCAACAGCGACGCCAGCCAGTGGGCGCTTGGCTACGATCATTCCGTCAACCAATACATGACAGTCTATCTGGCCTATACCGCCACGGACAATGAGTCGGCGGTGGCCTTTACCGCCAACAACTATGGCAAGGGGGATACGGTGACACCGGCCATCGGTCAGGATCCTTCCGTCATTTCCGTCGGCTTGATCATCCTCTTCGATGCGGCTATGCTGCCGAGATAGGCCTGCCGGTGCATCAGGTGGAATCAAGAGGGTGTGGCTTGTGATGGAATCGCAAACACTCGTCCGTAATGGTGGAACAACAGGCATCTGGCGGCAGTTGCCGGGGGAGGCCGGTCTGCGCCTGGATAGGGAAAGCTGTCTTCCCTTTCGCTATCGCACGGAGGGCTGTTCGGCCTGTGCGGATGCCTGTCCCCGCGGGGCCATTTCATTGCTGCCGGGCGACCTGGCGGTGAGCGCGGAGTGTGTGGGCTGTGGCCGCTGCATGGCCGCCTGTCCCATGGGTGCGCTCGATCATCCCGGTTTCGAGCCGGGCAGGGAAACGGTGGGTGCGGATGCCCGGCCCCTGCCGGTCGAATGCAAGCGCATTCCGGCCTCGCAGCGGGCGGCGGGTGCCATGGTGGTTCCCTGTCTCGGCGGCATCGAGGCCGCGTGGCTGATGGAACGGCAACGCCCGAGCGGCGGCGTGCGCTTGATGGATCGTGGCCTGTGCCAGGGCTGTTCCGCCGGTGGCGGCGAAGTGCATCCGGTGTCGCGCGCCTTGGACCATGCCCGCGATCTCCTGGAAACCATGGGCATACCCCTGTCCCACCTGCCTTCCCTGGAACGGGATGAGCTGCCCGCTGAATCCCCGGCGGGTGAGCCTGTGCCTCCCGCTGGCGGTACGAACCTGTCTCGGCGCGCCTTTTTCGGTCGGCTTGCCCGTACAGCAGAGGTCGCGGTTTTTCGGTCGCCGCAGTCCGGGGAACCGGCGGGCGGGACTCGGCTGGCGCGTGGGCCGAAATCCTCCCGCGCACGCTGGCGGCTGCTCGCTGCCAGTATGAGCCTGGCGCGCACCAGTGGCCACCGTCATTGCGAGCGCAGCGAAGCAATCTCGGGCTATGGTAGATCAATGGCTTGGAGATTGCCGCGTCGCTACTGGCCCATAGAAGCCCTTCGGGCTTCATCATGGATACCTTACCCTTCGGGTCAAGGCATCCTCGCAATGACGAATACATCAGAGGTTCCCTAGGCATTGCGAAGTGGTAAACATCCTGTATCCCATGACAAAAGTGTTTTTGACAGCACCAGACGAGGTGGACCAATGAAACTGTTCCAGGAACTGATCAATCGCCGCCGTTTTCTGCAGGCTACGGGCGTCGCGGCGGGTGCGGGCGCGGTGGCCTCGGGACTCGGGGTGATTCCGGGGCTCAATACGCTCTCCCACGCCCAGACGACCACTGCGGCCGGTACCAGCGAAACCGTCATCACCAAGAACATCTGTCATCAGTGCCCGGCCCGTTGCGGCATCGACGTGTACACCACCAATGGCCGCGTGCATGCCATCTATGGCACCTCCGATCACCCCATCTCGAACGGCAAGCTGTGCCCCAAGGGGCCGCTGGGGGCCTACATACTGTATGACCCCGATCGCTTCAAGGGGCCCATGAAGCGCACCAACCCGAAAAAGGGTCGCGACGAAGACCCGCAATTCGTTCCCATCAGCTGGGACGAGGCGCTCGATACCGTGGCGGCACGGCTCAATGCCCTGCGCGACAAGGGGGAATCGCATCGCTTCGCCCTTGCCTACGGACGCGGCTGGGGCGCCTCCGACGCCGGCCTGCAGGGCACCTTCGGGAAGCTCTATGGATCCCCCAACGTGCCGATCGGGCACTCCTCCATGTGTTCCGATGGCAGTGTCGTTTCCAAGCAGGCCACCGACGGCAATGCCAGCTACAGCGCCTATGATTACCGCAACGCCAATATGCTGTTGATGTTCGGAGTCGGCTTTCTGGAGGCCTTTCGCCCCTACAACAACAATATGCAGGTATGGGGCTACATCCGTGGTGTGAAGGTACCCAAGACCCGTATCACCGCCGTGGATGTACACATGAACACCACCCTGGCCGGTTCCGACCGGGCATTGTTGATCAAGCCGGGGACCGACGGCGCCCTGGCGCTCGCCATTGCCCATGTGATCCTGACGGAGGGCCTGTGGGACAAGGCCTTCGTCGGGGACTTCGTGGATGGAATGAACCGCTTCAAGCCCGGTGAGCAGGTGGATCCGGGCAGTTTCAGCGAGAAATGGGTCAGGGGACTGGTCGAATGGTGGAATGTCGAGCTCAAGGATCGCACCCCGAAATGGGCTGCCCAGGTCACCACCCTGTACGAACGCGACATCCTTGCCACGGCCCGTGAGTTTGGCACCACGCGTCCCGCCATCGCCCTGTTCGAGCGCGGCGTGCATGCCCATACCAACGGCATTCTCAACGGCATGGCGGTGCACAGCCTGAATGCACTGGTCGGATCCTTCTTCGCCGAGGGCGGGTTGATGTACCAGATGGGGCCATCCTATGGCCCCATGCCGGTGAATGAGGAGGACTATCTTGACGACTATGCCCGTAATGGTCCCTGGAAGAAGCAGCCGAGGATCGATCTCAAGGGGCACGAGGACGGCTACCTGCTGGCGCGCAACATGCTGCAGGAACTGGGGCCGAACTCGCTTGCGGGGAAACCCTACAAGCTTGATACCATCATGTTCTATCTCACCAACCCCATCTGGACCGCGCCGAACGGGAAGGTCTGGGAAGAAGCCTTGCGCGAGTTGTTCGTCATCGAAACCTCGCCCTTTCCCAGCGAGACGGCCATGTTCGCCGATCTTGTCCTGCCGGATCACACCTATCTGGAGCGCCTGCAGGATGCGCCCACCTATCCCTTCCAGGGCTGGCCCATGGCCCAGTTGCGGGTGCCCGCGATCAAAACGCTCTATGACACCAAGTACTACGGCGATGTGCTCATCGAGATCGGCAAGCGCATCAAGGGGCCGATGGGCGATTATTACAAGGCCCTGAACGATACCGAGAACGTGATACGTCACCTGGCCAAGGGTTTCGAGTCGGATCCTGGCGACAACGGAGTGAATGGCTTCGAAAGCTGGAAGGAAAAAGGGGTCTGGTACAAGAAACCCTATCTGTGGCGCCAGCGGGACGGTGAATTCTACGCATGGGACGGCCAGGACTATGGCCGGGAAATGAGTAAAGGTTGCCATGCATGCGGAAGGCCGTGGGGCGAACCTGCCCGTGGCGACTGCGACCATGCAGCCGGCATTGGGCGGCCGCAATACCGTGTATATCGAGATCAACCCGAGGACCGCCAGTGAGCGCGGCATCGGCAACGGTGACCGGGTGCGCATCCGGTCGTCCATCGGCAGTATCGAAGGCTACTGCAAGTACTTCGAGGGTGTGCGTCCCGACACCCTGGTCTTTCCCATGGAGCATGGTCACTGGGCGCATGGACGCTGGGCCAAGGAACGCCTGCCCGGTCACTCAGGGTACGTAACGGTCAACCAGTCGGACCGCATCACCGGACAGTGTACGTATTACACCACCAAGGTCAGCATCGAGCGGGCGTAAGAAGCAGCCGGCCAACCAGGAGATAGGACAATGGCAAAATGGGGAATGGTCATCGACCTCGATAAATGTACCGGCTGCCAGGCCTGCACCACGGCCTGCGCCATGGAAAACAACCGGCTGCCGGGAGAAAACTGGCAGGACGTGCTGTTCTATCACGAAGGCACCTATCCGAACGTGAACCTGATGTGGTTTCCGCGGCCCTGTTTCCACTGCGAAAACCCGTCCTGCGTATCGGTATGCCCGACCAAGGCAACCTATAAGGAGCCGGAGGGCGGTTTCGTGCTGATCGACTGGAACAAGTGCATCGGTTGCAAATACTGCCAGGTCGCCTGTCCCTACGGGGTACGCTTCTTCACGGATGAAAAGGCGGTCGTGCAGCCCGATATCCGTGGCGTATTCCCGGGCACCGATCGGCAGTGGGATCCGCCCTACAAAGGCCCGCAGGATGACCCGAGCCGCGGGATCGGCATCCAGCCACATGGCGTCGTGTCGAAATGCACCTTCTGTCATCACAAGGTAAGCAAGGCGCCCAAGGGAGTTGCCGACCTGGATGAGGATATCCCGGAGTTGAAGGAATATGTCCCGGCCTGCGTGCGGGTGTGCGCACCCAAGGCACGTTTTTTTGGTGATCTCGACAACCCGGAAAGTCATGTGAACAAGCTGATCGCCGATCAGCGCGGTGTGCGTCTCAAGGACGAGACCGGCAACAAGCCGCAGGTGTATTACCTGTCCGGCGGGGCGGCGGCCGCGGTACCCAGTCTGCGCAGCATGACCGACAAGACCTGAATCCATAGGAGAGCGCCATGAGCACTGCAACCATGCACGCACGACTGCCCATACTGCCGGTGGCCCTGGCAGGCCTCGTGATTTCAGTCGCGATCGTCCTGTACAACCTGATAAACCAGGGCCATGCCGCCTACGGTACCGACAACCTGGGTATGTTCTGGACCTTTCCCATCGTCGTCTACGATTATTTCCTGCTGACCTCCACCGGCCTGGCCATGGTGGCGACACTGGCGCTGGTGTTCGGGGGTGATGATTTCCGGCCCATCATCAAGCGGGCCCTCTGGCTGGCATTGGCGGGACTGGCGGGCGGCGTCGCCGTGCTGATGCTGGAACTTGGCAAGCCGATCCAGGCGCTTTGGCTGATCCCGTTCAGTTTCGCCTTCGATTCCCCTCTGTACTGGAAAGTGCTGTGCGTCCTGGGCTATGTGCTGGCCCTGCTGTGGCTGTTCAGCCGCTTGTCCAGGACCGGGTGGAGCATGGCCTCGGTGCGAGGTATGGCGTTGCTGACCCTGGTGCTGGCGCTGGGCGTGACGGTGATCGCGGGCGTGGTCTACGGTTCCCAGAGCATGCGGCCCTTCTGGGCCTCGGGGGACATTCCCGTGGCGTTCCTGTTCGAGTCGCTGCTGGGTGGGCTGGCGTTCATCATCTTCTTCACCTACATGGCGTATGGCTTCAAACAGGATGGCCTTCCCGCCAGCGTGAACAGGTTGTTTTCCGATAAATTGCCCAGCCTTCTGGCCCTGGCGATCTTTTTGCACATGCTGTTCGTGCTGGCACGCATGACCAGTGGCCTGTATGGAAATGCCGAGGGTCTGCAGGTCTGGCAGCACATCGTTGCCTCGCCCCTGTTCCACCTGGAGCTCTGGGTGGGCCTGGTAACACCACTGGTGCTGTTGCTGCTGCCGACGACCCGTCGTATCGGGTCGGTGCAGATCCTGGCTGCCCTGCTGGTGATGATCTCGCTGTTCATTGCCCGCTACGAGTACATAATCGGGGGCCAGCTGGTGCCTCTTTTCAAGGGGGCATGGGCACCGGCACTGCTCAGCTATTCCCCTTCGCCAACCGAGTGGATGTTGCTGCACCCACCATGTCCGTAGCGGAAACCGCCGATGAGGCGCGGGCCGGCTTCTACCTGTGCCTGGCCCGCGCCTTCATGACGCCCTCCGACGCGGCGGTGTTCCGCGCGGCGCGTGATTACCTCGCCGCCGACCTGGCTGAACTGTCCACTGCCTGTGGCTATGCCGTCGGGTCGACGATCGATGCCTATGTCCATGCCATGGCGGGCCTTCCCGATTACCTGTCCCTGCAGGTGGTCCATGCCCGCCTGTTCCTCATGCCGGGCGACCCCCATCCGAGCCTGAATACCGGGGCCTACCTGGACGGCGGCGTGGCCGGTGGCAGTGTAACCGCCATGGTGAATTGCTACCGGCGCTGTGGCCTGGAGCAGCAGGAGGGCTTCCACGACCTGCCCGACCACCCGGCCATGCAGCTCGAATTCGTCTCCTGGCTGTTCGCCGCGCATGCCGAGGGCAGGGGGGGCGCGGATCTTCCCATGCGGGCAGGAGAGTTTCTGGCCCATTTTGTCGACCGCTGGGCCGGCGCTTTCCGCGCGGACGTGGAAGCGGCGGGGGAGCGGTTCAAGCTGGCGGCCAACCCCTATGCGCCACTGGCGCGCCTGATCGAGATCGCCGCCCAGGCGGATGCGGTTCAAACGTCGGGCCATGGCACGGATGTCGATCCCGAAATCCTGCGCCTGCGCATGGCCTGTGCCGGTCACGAGCCGGATGTCGGCGATCTTGCCACCATCCGGGCGAGGCTCGCGGCCAGTGGTCATGCTACCGGGCACCTGGGTATCCCGGTCGAACAGCGGGACGAAGCCATGGGATTCCACCCCCTGACGCCGCCCAGGCCGCCCCGCGTCCGCTAGAAACCTGTCGCGGTAACGGCCATCATCCGCTGTCGACCCGCGTGAATCCCGTCTCCCATGGCGGGGCTCTGTTATCATCGGGACCATGAGAGTCGTCTTCCAGTCGGTTGTTGCCATGATGTTGCTCGGCCTGCTGGCGCCTGCGCACGCAGCGTCCGGCCCCGGCCTGGTGTTCGCCGTGCATCCCTACGATACCCCGAGCCGGCTGGTGAGCCGCTTCCAGCCCCTGTGTGACTACCTTGGCGCGCAACTGAACCGCCCGGTGGAGTTGTACATCACCACCAGTTACGAGGACCAGGTGCGCAAGATCGCCAAGGACGAGGTGGATATCGCCTACATGGGACCGTCCCCTTACCTGCTGCGGAAAAATACCTCGACCGGGACCCGGGATTGCGCATCCTGGCCATTACCCCACCATTGCCGCCCCTGGCCATCGTGGCCCGGCCGGGACTGGATGCGGACACGGTGAAGGCTCTGCGCCAGGCGCTGGTCGATCCCGAACTGGAGGGTATCGAGGCCCTGCGCAGCCTGGGTGAAGGGGTCAGCTTCCAGGTCATCGAGGACCGTGAATTCGATGCCGCGCGGGCGGTGGTCGAGCTGGTGGAGCGCGGCTGCCTGCCCTGCAATGAAACCCCCTGAGACCGTGGCATTCTGCCACGGCATGGTTTTTCACCCCGCCTGACCGGTTTCGCCAGGCCTGTGCACGAAACCCCGCACAAGCTTCTAACTAACAGGATATTCAATACTTAATGCTCCGATTCGCCAGCCTTCCGGAGGCTGGCCCGGTC
>JAIVHA010000008.1 GCA_020201295.1 Lysobacteraceae bacterium
CACCACGCCCACGGGTTCCGAGCGGGTACGGGCCCTGTTCGGCGACAGCGTGGAGCATGTCTACCTGCCCTATGATCTGCCGGGCGCCGCGCGGCGTTTCCTGGCCACCTTCAAGCCGTCCGTCGCCCTCATCATGGAAACCGAGCTATGGCCCAATCTGTTCCGGGCCTGCCGGCGGCGCGACATTCCCCTGCTGTTGCTGAATGCCCGCCTGTCGGAACGTTCCCTGCGTGGCTACCAGCGGGTGGCGGCACTGAGCCGTTCCACCCTGGCGGACATCAGCCGGCTGGCGGCCCAGGGCGAGGCGGACGCACGTCGCTTCCTGGCCCTGGGTGCGGCGCCGGAACGCGTGCGTGTGTGTGGCAATATCAAGTTCGATCTTCATTTCCCTGCCAGTCTGCGCGAACAGGCGGCGGTGCTGCGCCGGGATTTCGGCGTGGAACGGCCGGTATGGATCGCGGCCAGTACCCATGAGGGCGAAGACGAGCAGGTGCTGGCATCCTTCCGCCAGGTGCGTGCCGTCCACGCCGATGCCCTGCTGGTGCTGGTGCCCCGCCACCCGGAACGTTTCGCCAGTGTGGCCGCCCTGTGCCGTCGCGAAGGCTTTGCGCTGGTGCCGCGCAGCGCGGGGCGACCCTGCGGTCCGGCTACCGATGTGTTTCTGGGCGACAGCATGGGAGAGCTGCCCTTGCTGATGGCGGCCTGCGACCTGGTATTCATGGGCGGCAGCCTGGTCCCCACCGGCGGTCACAATATGCTGGAGCCGGCGGCCCTGGGCCTGCCCGTGGTGTTCGGGCCCCATGTGTTCAATTTCGAGGAGGTCAGCGCGCGCCTGCTGGAGGCCGACGCGGCGCGCCAGGTGCGCGATGCCGATGAACTGGCCGCGGTGGTGTGCGACTGGCTGGCCGATGCCAATGCCCGCCACGAGACCGGCGAGCGCGGGCGGGTGTTCGTGGAGCAGAACCGGGGGGCGCGGGAGTGCCTGCTGGAGGTGATCGAACCCTGCCTGCGGTAGTGGTTGATGGATGGGTTGCACGACCTGTCCCCAACAACCCCCTTGTAGGAGCGGCGCAAGCCGCGATCAGCACGCCGGCAGCATCGCGGCTTGCGCCGCTCCTACAAGGGTGGAAGGAGGTTGCGGCAGGCTATCCGTCCCGTCGCCGTTTCTCCATGGCACGCCCGATCTCTTGCAGCTGGCGGCTGTTCAGGCTGTGCTGCACCTGGGGCAGGAATTCGCGATTTTCCTTTTCCACATGGGCGCGGGTGAGTTGACAGAATTCCGCGGCCCGGGCGGCGAAATCCGCGTTACCCTCGATGTCCTGCACGCGGCGCAGGGCGGGTGCCAGTTCATCCCACAGTGTTTCGAGCCGCTCATGGTCCTTGCGCAGGGCGAAGGCCAGGTCGGCGATCTTCATGCTCTGGCGCGCCAGCAGGGGGAACAGGTCCTGCTCCTCGTCCTGGTGGTGATGGCGGGCGGCGGTGGTGAAGTAGCGGTAGACCCTGGCCGCCGCGCTGCTGGCCTCCATGTCCGGGCCCTTGTCGGCCACGTGGGCGACGAGGCGCTCCAGCAGGTCGCAGTGATCCAGCATGCGCTCATGGCAGGCGCGCAGTACGGCGACGGGATCGTCGAAGCCTGGCAGTTCCGGGATCAGCGGGGCGGTCATGGGTCTGTCCCCTATTTGCTTCTAATGCCAGATCATTCGCGGCTTGCGCCGCTCCTACAATATCGCCGCGCCTCTTGTAGGAGCGACGCCAGTCGCGATGAGGAAAAGGGTATCCGGCTACTTTTCCCTAGGGTTTCAGCAGGGCGGATACCGCCTTGAAAGATTCATGTCGGGCATCGCGCAGCCATTCGAACAGCACCGATTCGCTGTTGGTGACGGTCACCCCTGCCTGACGCAGCCGTGCCAGGGCATTGGCCTTGTGCCCGGGATGGCGGGAGCAGGTGCCATCCTCCACCACGAACACCTGGCGGCCACGGGCCTGCAGGTCGAGGGCGGTCTGCAGGATGCAGACATGGGCCTCGATGCCGATCAGTACCACCTGGGGCCGATCGGTGGGCAGGGCCTGCACCAGGCCCTCGGCGCCACAGCAGGAAAAACAGGTCTTTTCGAAGCCGCGGGCAGCAGTGGGTAAAAGGGCCTTCAGTTCCGGGACCGTGGCGCCCAGTCCCTTGGGGTACTGCTCCGTGGCCAACATCGGCACGTCCAGTTCGGCGGCGGCGCGCAGCAGGCGCTTGGTGGTGGCCAGTACCTGCACCCGCTCGTCGGCGCCCATGGCGGCCAGCAGTTTTTCCTGCAGGTCCACCATGAGGAGGAGGGAATGGTCGCGGTCGCAGAGAAGTGGCGTGGGGTGGGTCATGGAGATTGGAAGTATTTATACAGGAGTAGACGTAAGGAAACCCTGATTAATCCGTCATGCCGGCGCAGGCCGGCATCCATGCCACTGATCCCCCTGGATCCCGGCCTGCGCCGGGATGACGAAAAAAGAATTGACCTATAGGTGAATGGCACTGACTTAAGCCGGAAGATGCCCGTCATTGCGAGGATGCCTTGACCCGAAGGGTAAGGTACACATGATGAAGCCCGAAGGGATTCTATGGGCCAGAAGTGACGCGGCAATCTCCAGGTCCTCGGCCTCGAGGATGCCGGCGGCCTGCTTGAGGCGCAGGCCGTTGAGCAGGTAGGTGTAGCGCGCCTGGGCGCGGTCGCGTTCGGCGCGGAACAGTTCGCGCTGGGCGTTGAGCACGTCGACGGTGGTGCGGGTGCCCACTTCCAGCCCGGCGTCCTGGGCGCGCAGGGCGGTGCGGCTGGACTGCAGGGCCTGGTCCAGGGCCTGTACCTGACTGATGTCGGCGGTTACGCCCCGGAAGGCTTCGCGTACCTGGCGCTCGGCACTGCGGCGCACGCTTTCTACCTGCGCCTGGGCTTCCTGGAAACGCGCGCGCGCCTCGCGGGTGCGCGAGCTGGTGAGGCCGCCCGAGTAGATGGGGATGTTCAGTTCCAGGCCGACGCTGGTGTCCTCGCGTTCGATCTGCTGGATACCGCCGAAATTCAGGTCCTGGTTGCTGTAGGCCGCGGTCAGGTCCAGGGTGGGCAGGTGGCCGGCGCGCTGGATGCGTACTTCTTCCTGGCGGACTCCCAGCCCGGCCATGGCGGATACCAGGGCCAGGTTCTGTTCCAGGGCGGTGTCCACCCAGGCATCCGGGGCTTCCGGGTCCGGCCTCACCAGGGGCAGGTCGGTGCTCAGCACGGCGAGGGTGTGGGGCCGGCTGCCGGTCAGTTCGCGCAGGGCCTCGTAGGCATTGTCGAGCTGGGCCTGGGCCTCGATCTCGCGGCTGATGGCCAGGTCGTAGGCGGCCTGGGTCTCGTGTACGTCGGTGATCGCGGTCAACCCCACCTCGAAGCGCTGCTGGGCCTGGTCGAGCTGGCGGGTGATGGCATCCTTCTCTGCCTTGGCGAAGCGCAGGGTGTCGTGGGCCGCCAGGGTGGCGAAGTAGGCCTCCGACACGCGCAGCACCAGCCCCTGGGTGGCGGCGGCAAAGTCGGCCTCGGCCTGGGCAATGAGGTAGTCGGCCTGGTCCAACTGCAGCAGGCGATCGCGATGGAACAGGCTCTGGCGCAGTTCCAGGCCCCAGGTCTGGTTGGTGGAATAGCTGGCCTCGGCATCCTTCGGATCGAAGCGGTTGCGGCTGTAGTTGGCGCCCGCCCCGATGTTGGGCAGCAGCCCGCTACGCGCCTGGGGCCTGGCCTCCATACGCGCGCGCAGGTCGGCGGCGGCAGCCTGGTGGACGGGGTCTTGCTGGCGGGCCTGCTCGAAGATCTCCAGCAGGTCGGCCGCTTGCGGCGCCGAGCTGACAACGGCCAGGGCGCTGGCGAGCAGGAGGGCATGAAATCGTTTCATCATCAATGTACTCAATAGGTCGGCATGTGAGGATCGACCTCGCGGGCCCAGGCCGCGACGCCGCCGGAGAGGTTGATCAAATTGGTGAAGCCCAGGTTCTCCAGGTACATGGCCACGTGACGGCTGCGGATGCCATGGTGGCAGATCACCACGGTCTCGCGGTCGAAGTCCAGTTCCTGGTGGGCGGTGGGGATCTGGCCCATGGGAATCAACCGGGAACCCTCGATGTGACAGTGCTGGAACTCCCAGGGTTCACGCACATCC
Source organism: Lysobacteraceae bacterium (assembly GCA_020201295.1). Classification (GTDB taxonomy): domain Bacteria; phylum Pseudomonadota; class Gammaproteobacteria; order DSM-19610; family DSM-19610; genus JAIVHA01. Next base: position 4,168 of record JAIVHA010000008.1, read on the forward strand.
AGTAAAAAGGGTTTTTCCGGCGTCTGCTCCAGGTAGGCCTGCAGTTCGCGCGCGGTCATGTGGCGCATTCAGGCGACCTCCAGGACACTAGGGCCTGTTAACCCGATCATTGCAAAGTCTCTCCTACAGGCGCATCCCTGGATCTCACCGCCCGTGCGGTCCGGCATTTCGATCCACAATAGCCCCTCATCCTGCCGGTATAGGGATAACGAAAACACGTGGACAGGTTTTTTCTGTGTGCCTCCGTGGCGATCAAGGCTGCTAGAGAACAAAGGCGCTCGGGGCGCCGACGTTAACCAGGGGCGGCAGCGAGGTCTCGAACAGGCTTTCGGTGTGCCATTCCCGTTCCGATACCCGGGTGATGAGCATCGCTTCCATGATGGGCGGTGCGCCCACCACGACGAACAGCCGGCCGCCGATGTTGAGGCTTTCGTGGAAACCTTCGTGCAGCACCGGCAGGGAACCGGTGACGGCGATGACATCGAAGCGCTGGCGGCTGTCCCAGCCGCGGGCGGCATCCTGTACCGCCAGTGTGACCCCCGGGATACCCTGGGCGGCGAGTTTTTCCCGCGCCTGCTCGATGAAATCGGCATGGAGGTCCACGCTGGTGACGGGGCCGCCGAGGCGGGCCAGGCAGGCGGTCACATAGCCGCTGCCGGTGCCGATCTCGAGGATGCCGTCGCCGGGTTCGATGGCCAGGGCCTGCAGCATGCGGCCCTCGACCCGGGGCGCCATCATGTATTCGTTGTGCCCGATGGGCAGGCTGACATCGGAGAAGGCCAGGGCACGGTGGGCCGCCGGTACGAAGGCCTCGCGCGGCGTGTCCTTCAACACCTCCAGCACCCGGGAGTCGAGCACGTCCCAGGGGCGGATCTGCTGCTCGATCATGTTGAAACGGGCCTGTTCGATGTTGAGCGGGTTCATGGTGCCTCGTTTTTTGTTGGATCCGGTTCTGCAGTGGTGATCACGCTATCGTCATTGCGAGGCGCGCAGCGCCGCGGCAATCTGCCAGTGGTGGATCGCGCATTGTGAGATTGCCGCGCTTCGCTCGCAATGACGGGTTGCCCGAATAGCCAGAGATGCTCTAGGGTACGGACTTTGCCGAAGCCAGGCAAGTGCCCTATTTTCCCTTGAATCAACATCTTCCGATAAATGTCGGGGTTTTTCGCCTTGCAAATCCCCGGACCATGCTATACCTTCACGGCATCGGCTAGGGGTGCCTTCCGTTCCATCCGGCAGGCTGAGAAAACACCCTTTGAACCTGATCCGGGTCATTCCGGCGCAGGGAAGCTCCTCTCCATCTGCCTTCCCCGCGCCCGCCCTGTCATCCACCGCACCCCGAGGGAGCGAGGCTATGAGCGCAATTCCAGAAGACTTCATCCAGAAGACGGCGAAACTCTCCGAAGAGGTCACCCGCCCCTTCACCGGTTCCCGCAAGATCCATGTGCAGGGCTCGCGGCCAGACATTCGCGTCGGCATGCGCGAGGTGGAGCAGACCCCCACCCATACCGACGCCGGCCTGGAGCAGAACCCGCCCATCATTATCTACGACACCTCCGGCCCCTACACCGACCCGGCGGTGGAGATCGATCTGCTGCGCGGCCTGGCGCCGATGCGCCAGGACTGGATCCTGGAGCGCGACGACACCGAGGAACTGGCCGGCCCCACTTCCGCCTTCGGCGCCGCGCGCCAGAATGCCCCCGAGCTTGCCCACCTGCGCTTCGAACACCTGCACCGGCCACGCCGCGCCAGGGCCGGCCGCAACGTCACCCAGATGCACTATGCACGCTTAGGGCAAGTCACGCCCGAGATGGAGTACGTGGCCATTCGCGAGAACCTGAAACTGGACGCCCTGCGCCAGGACCCGCGCTATGCGCGGCTGCTACGCCAGCATGCCGGCCAGTCCTGGGGCGCCGCCATTCCCGAGCGGATCACCCCCGAGTTCGTGCGCGACGAGGTGGCGCGGGGACGGGCCATCATCCCCGCCAACATCAACCACCCGGAGCTGGAGCCGATGATCATCGGCCGCAACTTCCTGGTGAAGATCAACACCAACATCGGCAATTCGGCGGTGACCTCCTCCATCGAGGAAGAGGTGGAGAAGATGGTCTGGTCGGCGCGCTGGGGCGGCGACACCCTGATGGACCTGTCCACCGGCAAGAACATCCACGAGACCCGCGAGTGGATCCTGCGCAACGCGCCCATGCCCATCGGCACCGTGCCCATCTACCAGGCCCTGGAGAAGGTGGACGGCAAGGCCGAGGACCTGACCTGGGAACTGTTCCGCGACACCCTGATCGAGCAGGCGGAGCAGGGCGTGGATTACTTCACCATCCACGCCGGTGTGCGCCTCAAGTACGTGCCGCTCACCGCCGACCGCGTCACCGGCATCGTCTCGCGCGGCGGTTCCATCCTGGCCAAGTGGTGCCTGGCGCATCATCAGGAGAACTTCCTCTATACGCATTTCGAGGACATCTGCGCCATCATGAAGGCCTATGACGTCTCCTTCAGCCTCGGCGACGGCCTGCGCCCCGGCTGCCTGGCGGACGCCAACGATGCCGCCCAGTTCGGCGAGCTGGAGACCCTGGGCGAACTGACGAAGATTGCCTGGGCGCACGACGTGCAGGTGATGATCGAGGGCCCCGGCCACGTGCCCCTGCAGATGGTCAAGGAGAACATGGACAAGGAACTGGAGGACTGCTTCGAGGCGCCCTTCTACACCCTCGGCCCGCTGGTCACCGACATCGCCCCCGGCTACGACCACATCACCTCCAGCATCGGCGCCGCCAACATCGGCTGGTACGGCACCGCCATGCTCTGCTACGTCACCCCCAAGGAGCACCTGGGCCTGCCCAACAAGCAGGACGTGCGTGACGGCATCATCACCTACAAGATCGCCGCCCATGCCGCCGACCTGGCCAAGGGCCACCCCGGCGCGCAGCTGCGCGACAATGCCCTGTCCAAGGCGCGCTTCGAGTTCCGCTGGGAGGACCAGTTCAACCTCGGTCTCGACCCCGAGAAGGCGCGGTCCATGCACGACGAGACCATGCCCAAGGATGCCCACAAGGTGGCGCACTTCTGCTCCATGTGCGGCCCCAACTTCTGTTCCATGAAGATCACCCAGGACGTGCGCGACTACGCCGCGAAACTGGGCCTGAGCGAGGACGAGGCACTGAAGAAGGGCATGGAGGAGAAGGCGGTGGAATTCAAGAAGACCGGAGCGGAGATCTACCGCAAGTCCTGAGCCGTCATTGCGAGCGCAGCGAAGCAATCTCCCGCTACGGCAGGTTGCTGAGTTGGAGATTGCTTCGCTGCGCTCGCAATGACGTCAATGGCGTCAGACTCACTGCTGTCCCACAAACTCTGTTCTGTAGCCGCGCAAGCCCCTGTATGGCGGCGCATTGCGGACAATGAAACGTCTTGTGGACCTGACACAGGTAAACGCGGCGTCCCTTCTCCCCGCGGGAGAAGGACAGGATGAGGGGGTAAATGGAATCAGGATATTATACCGTTTTGAGCCCCTCACCCCAGCCCTCTCCCGGAGGGAGAGGGAGTTTGTGGGACAGTAATGCGCCAGACTCGATTGATCGAATGACAAACCGCTACCACGGTGCCTGTCACCGGAACAATCCAGTATCGGGTACAGGGAAGTGCGTCGATGGCGCGACAGCCGAGTTTCTGCCCGCCAGGGTATCCGCTACACGCGCCTGCCTTGAATGACGCGTATCAGTATCACCACGATGGCGATGACCAGGAGGATATGGATCAATCCACCCATGGTGTAGGAGGAAACCAGGCCAAGCAGCCATAGTACGACCAGAACAACTACAATAGTTTCAAGCATGTTATTTCTCCTGTAGCGCTGACGGCCACCTACCTCATGTTTCCTTTGGCCGGGTTGATAATGCTCTTGTCACGTCGTTCGTTATGCCCGTCAGACTGCTGATCGTTCTTGATCCTTCCTGTGCCAGTCTTTTCAGCCAGACCTGGTTCATTTCCGCTGTCGGAACTCGATAGCAAAACCTCGGTCATGGACATTTTCGTTTTCGTTTCCTTTCTTTTTGAAAATAGCTTGGAAAGAATCATGGTGCATTACTCCTCTACTTGTCACCCAGGATATTTCCTTGGCTTCGATGGAATAATGGTAGGCGAGGCACCCGGAAGCGTCTGTCTGATAGCGAACATAGTCAATCAGGTTCTGCTCGAATGGTAACGTTTTCTGCCAGTTGGAAACGGCGCACTGGACGGGTTCATGCGCGCCAAGGGTGGCTGCGGCTCGCTACGCGCATTGACATAAGGGAAAGTCGGGCTACGCTTTTGGATTCGTTCCCCTGTTACTCAGCCCGGAGCACGCGATGAACAGCTACCCGAGTGCGGACTCCCTGGACGATACCGCCAGACTTATTCTGCGCTTGACCCTGGGCATCCTGATCCTGCTCCACGGAATTGCCAAGATTACGAATGGGATCGACCCGATCCAGGGCATGGTTGCCGGCATGGGGCTACCCGCCTTCTTCGCCTATGGCGTCTATGCGGGTGAGGTGCTGGGACCGGTACTGCTCATCATCGGTTTCTATGCGCGTGTTGGTGCGGCGCTGATTGCCATCAATATGATCTTCGCCATCCTGCTGGCCCACACTGGTGAACTGGCCAGTCTCGCCCCAAGTGGCGGCTGGGCGCTGGAACTGCAAGGCGTGTTTCTGTTCACCGCCGTCTCGCTCATGTTCATGGGGCCGGGGCGGATCAGCGTCAATCAGCGCTAATCCCTTATTTGCGCGCTACCAATGGCCACGCCCTCACGTTGCGGGTCTCCTGCACCGCCTCACGTAATTGCAAGCTATGTACGTTACCGCCCCGACAAGCGCCGGGTTTGACTCCAGCATGCAAACAATCAACCCATGGAAACCAGGTGTCCCAGGTCCGCAAGGATTGGGGTTATTCGCCATTGCGCCGCATTCCTGGGTTCCGTAATGCCAGGAGAATTCATGTGCCGCGTACCAATTCAAGGCCTACCGCCAATCGTCTGCTTACAGCTTTGCCGCACAAGGATCGTCAGCGGTTCCTGGCGGGCTGCAAACCGGTCGAGCTCGCCTTTTCCGAGGTGCTTGCCGAACCCGGGGCGCGCATCCGCCATGTCTACTTTCCAACAGATAGCTTTATTTCCCTGATAACGCCGACCACCGATGTCTGTGCCAGCCTTGAGGTTGGCCTGGTCGGTAACGAAGGCATGCTCGGGAGTTCCCTCCTCCTTGGCGTGGGCCTGTCACCACTGCATGCCGTGGTACAGGGCGCAGGTCCGGCGCTGCGCATGGACATTGCGCAGTTTCGTCGTGAACTTGGACTGAGTTCCGCGTTGCAACGTGAATTGAAGCTGTACCTCTATGTGTTAATGACTCAATTCGCACAAATGGCTGCCTGCAACCGCTTCCATGTGGTGGAGGCACGCCTTTCCCGCTGGCTTCTGATGACGCTCGACCGTGCACATGCCAATGAGTTTCATGTCACGCATGAATTCCTGGCCTACATGCTGGGTGTGCGTCGCGTCGGTGTCACCAAGGCGGCTACTTCGCTGCAGAAGCACAAACTGATCCGCTATAACCGCGGCGATGTCACGGTTCTCGACAGCAAAGGCCTGAAAGCCGTTTCCTGCGGGTGTTACGAGGCCGACAAGGCGACCTACGATCGGATCATGGGTTAGGGAGGCTTTGATCAACCCATAACCGGCATTTCCACTCATTCCCCCTGTCTTGGCCAAAATCATATATTTTTCCCTGAATATTTGGTAGGAAGGGACCATGAACAAACGCATCTTCTGGTTCTTCCTGCTGCTGCCCATCCTCGCCGTTGGGTTGTATCTCTATTTCTCCGCACCGGAGGAATCCCCGGAGCTGCCCCTGCCGCCCCCGCCAGTGACGGAAAGCGAGCCCGAGCCCGCTATCCGTTACCCCGTGCCCGAGCCCGCGCCGGTCGTTCCGGATGACGCCCTGGAACTGACGGCCGAGCCGGAAGAGATGTTGCCTGAGCCGGAGACCGAGGAACCCCTGCCGGCGCTGGAGGACAGCGACGGTCCCATGACCCGGGTCTATGAAGAACTGTTCGGTGAACCGGCCCTGGAACGATGGTTCAACCTGGCAAACCCGGTTCGCCATATGGTGGCCACCATCGACAGTGCCGGGCGGGAGAAAATGGCCATCAAGCAGCGGCCACTGAAGCCGGTGGAGGGCGGTTTCCTCGTCGAAGGCAACGAGGAACGTATGGTCATCCATCCGGACAACTCCCGTCGCTACCTGCCCTATGTGCGCCTCGCGGAGGCCCTCGACCTGGATCGCATGGCCGAGCGCTATTTCCGCTTTTATCCCCTGTTCCAGCAGGCCTACGAGGAACTGGGCTATCCCGATGCCTATTTCAACGACCGGCTCGTCGAGGTCATCGACCTGTTGCTGGCCACCCCAGAACCGAAAGCGCCGGTGGTGCTGGTGCGCCCCCATGTCCTGTATGAATACGCCGATCCGGAACTGGAGGCGCTGACCGCCGGTCAGAAGCTATTGATCCGCGTCGGCCCCGAGAATGCCGCGCGCCTCAAGGCACGGTTGTGGGAGTTGCGGGCGCTGCTGGTGGGTGACGCCCCGTCGGGTTGAAGCCCGACCAGTCAGGTAAAAACCATGAACGAACATTCCAAGTCACACTGGGAACAGGTCTACGCCCACAAGGCCACCACCGCCGTGAGCTGGTTTCAGGAGCAGGCCGCCACTTCCCTGCGCCTGATCCAGGCCACGGGCCTGCCGCTTGAAGCCTCCATTCTCGATGTGGGCGGCGGCGCCTCGGTGCTGGTGGACGACCTGCTGGTCGCCGGTTACCGTGATCTGAGCGTGCTGGACCTGTCCGGCGCCGCCCTGGCGGCCGCGCGGGCACGGCTCGGCGATCGTGCCGAACCGGTGCGCTGGATCGAGGGCGATATCACCCGGGTGGAGCTGCCGGCCGCGGCCTTTGACCTCTGGCACGACCGTGCCGTGTTCCATTTCCTCACCGATCCGGAAGACCGCCGGGCCTATATGCGGCAGCTGGAGCACGCCCTCAAGCCGGGTGGCCATCTCATTATCGCCACCTTCGCCGAGGATGGCCCTGAGCGTTGCAGTGAGCTGCCGGTGATGCGCTACAGCGCCACGCAGTTGGCGAACGAATTCATAGCCGGCTTCACCCTGCAATATGCCGAAAAAGAGGCCCATCAGACCCCGGGCGGTGCCGTGCAGTCCTTCACCTGTTGCCACTTGCGCAAACATCAGTAAACGGGAAATAAAGGAAGATATGGTGAAAAAGGGGGCGGAGGGATTAAAAAGATACTAAAAGGAATAACTCACAATTATCTCGACCACAAAATCTGCTGACGCAAGCACAACCGTGTCACGGCCGGTAACAGTGCAGGTCCCCCGCAAATTGCAGTGGCCCTTGGTAATATTGCCGGACGGTTTGCGTACTTTGTTGTTCTAACCCCAGCGTGCGTTGCATGCGATATGATGCCATCAGCGATTTCACTCTCGCACGCGCAATAATTCCGTAGCCCATTTCGTCTGCGAGGGTAACACCCTCAAGCAGGGTAGACAGGTCTGGCAGCGGATCGGCGGACCATAAGCACTGCGAAGGATGGCATGGAAATCCCATTAATCATTATTATCCATTCCACCTTTTGTGATGATCGCTTCACGGTATGCGTGCCAGGTAGCATAACCTAGCACCGGCACGATGAACACGAAACCGATCAGTGCTGTCGCGAAGCCCACCGCCGTCAGCGCCAGGATCAGCAATGCCCAGAGCGCCAAAACCGACTTGTTTCGCCACACCGCATGAAAGCTTGTTACGATTGCCGTCGTGGCATCGGTACCCCGGTCCAGAATCATCGGTAGCGCGAAGGAGCTGGCGCAATACAGCAGGCCGGCAAAAATAGCGGCAACGACCAGGAACGCCGTATCCGACATGGGCGCCGCAGCCGAAACAGCGAACCCGGATGTCGCAACAATATTCATAACCATCGATATCAGGATGAGCAGCACCAGAAACACCAGGCACAGCAACATGGCCAGCATAAGCTCGTGTCCCATTTCATGCAATGCCTTCCTGCGCTCATGACTAAAACTCGGTTCGCGGTTTTGTTCGAGTTGCTGGCTGATATCGTAAAGGCCGAAGGAGAGTGCGGGCCCCACGAGCAGCAGGCCGACAATGAGACTGGCAATTAAATAACTCGTACTGGTCCAGGAAAAATAAACCAGCAGCCAACCGATCGCCGCAAAGATCACTCCGTAGGTCAGGCTATGCCAGGGCGCGCGCCGGTAGTCTTTCCAGCCTTTTTGCAGCCACTCCAAAGGGGCATTGTACGCAAGCTTGCGACAAGGTGCGTAGAGCGGGGAGTCCTGCCTAACTGAATGTGCTGTTTTCATACCACACCTCCTTATACGCGTATAGATAGAGCGATAGCCTTTTGCAGACGTCAAACTCGTACCCGCGCGGAATAAGAAAACAGATCAGAGCACTGTTAAGTTTAAATGAATGGCACTGACTTTAGCCGGAAAATGCCCGTCATTGCGAGGATGCCTTGACCCGAAGGGTAAGGTACACATGATGAAGCCCGAAGGGATTCTATGGGCCAGAAGTGACGCGGCAATCTCCAACTGACTGATTTCATGCTGAATGCTTATTGTGGAGTGGGTATTACTCGTGCCAGCCCAGCACCGGCAGGGTTTTTGCTGTGCCAAGCCGTGACAGCGGGCTTGCTCGTAGCCAAGCCTGCAGTTTACCGGCAAGTGCCGGATCGCCCATGACCACAAGCTCACGTCCGGCGACAGCGTCATCGAAGGTCAGCTCGCAGATCCATATCTTCGACATGACTTTCAGTGGGCATCTGATCAGCAGATCCACATCGTAACCATGGTTGTGCCAGCACAGGTCAACCTCACTATCTTCAGCGACCAGCCACCACTCACGCGCCCCCTCCGGGGCGTCCGGATATTCAAACTGGATGACGATCCGTTGAGCAGGAAATACCGAGGGGTCCACACTGCGCCGCATGTCCCACATCAACAAACCGGCATCAAGGTCACTGTCACGCAGGTCTGATCTCGCCCAACGGTGCCCCCACGCGCCCATTAACTCCACGATCGGCCGCAACTCCCGGCCGGCATCCGTGAGCTGATAGATGTGATTTCGGCTGTTCCCGGAAATTTCGATCACCCCAGCTTTTTCCAGTTGTTTGAGTCGGGAGGACAGCAGGGTAGGAGACATGAGCGGCACGCCCTTCTGCAACTCACTGAAGCGGGTGCTGCCGGCGATGAATTCCCGGATCACAATAAGGGTCCAGCGCTCACACAGCAATTGCACGGCCTGCGCCAGGGGGCAGAATTGACCATAAGTTTTCAATGTGTTTACCCTCGTGTCGGCAGCATGATTCGCCACCTTGATACAGATTCTGTAGTTAATGTGGGCGTGAGCCGATGCTAGGATACTCCTGCCTCGACAATCAAGGCATTTCCACAGATCATACAGGGTAAGGAATACAACATGAGCAGCTCACTTTTTGAGAGATTGGGAGGCGACGCAGGTATTACGGCAATCGCCAATGACGTCGTCGACAATCATGTGGCGAACAGCATCATTGCGACTCGCTTTGCAAACTCCGATATCAAGTCCCTGAAGCATGCGGCGGCTACATTTTTCATTGCCGGAAGCGGGGGTGAAAATCTCTACCAGGGCAAGGACATGCTGGCCGCACACAAGGGTATGAATATCTCGGCCATGGAATTCATGGCGGTGTTGGATGATGCGCTTAAGGCATTGCAGAAAAACAATGTGGGCCAGCGTGAACAGGAGGAGGTGCTCTACATCCTGTACAGTATGCGTGGGGATGTGGTGTTGGTGTAGATCCGCCCGCGACGTGTTGTGCGTGAGCTCGATCCCTTCCTGAATTGCCTCCTGCCCTGGGAGGTGAGGATTGGCTTCGCCTTTCCTGGCATGTTGTTATACTGGCAGCAAGTCTTCAACCGGTTCGGGAGAGCGTGCCCATGAGCAACAAACAGACGGAAAAAACCATGACCGGCAAGGTGATAAACTGGCTGCGAGTGAACTGGCGGGACGACACCAATCTCGGCAAGGCCAAGATCGCCGCCATTCCGGTGGTCATCTTCATCGTGGTTGCCCTGTTGTGGCCTGCCTCACCGCCCCCCGAAGCACCAGCGGTGACAGAGCAGGTGGAGCTGGTGCCCGGCATCGAGGACCTGCGTCGCCAGGCCAACGAGGCCTATGAGAGCTACGAGACGCGTATCGGCGAGCTGAGTGAGGAACGGCGCCGGGAGTTGGGCGAGGCGCGTGTGCAGGTGGCCGAGGTGTACCGTGACTACGAAGCTCGCATCGCCGAGCTGGAGCAGGAAAATACCCGGCTGTCCCGGCAGGTGGAGGCCATGAAGAATACCCTGGTCACCAAGGAAATGGAACTGGCGACCGCGCAGGTGGCCGCCACCGTGCCGACGGAATCCCATGCGGCGAAGTTGCAGGAGCAACTGGACCAGGTGCGCGGGGAACTCGAGCAGCTGCTGGAATCGCTGCGCTAACGCGTTGATGTCGGGCTTCAGCCCGACATCAACCCAATCATTGCAAAACCCCTCCTG